>JAUXTZ010000393.1 GCA_030681095.1 Burkholderiales bacterium | reverse complement strand
CAGATCCTGGCAGGCCGGGTCGATGGCGCTTTCGGTCAAAATGCCCGCCACCATGCCCACCAGATCCGGCTGCTGGAATTGCAAGGCGGACAGATTCACGGCCATCCGGATCGACGTCATGCCGGCATCCAACCAGGTGCGGCTTTGCCGGCAGGCCGTGCGCAGCACCCACTCGCCCACCGGCACGATGAGGCCGGTTTCTTCCAGCAGGGGAATGAAATCGGCCGGGCTCACCAAGCCGCGTTCGGGATGATTCCAGCGCAGCAGCGCTTCCACGCCGATGATGCGCCCGCTGATGAGATTGAGTTGCGGCTGATACAGCAAGGCGAATTCTTCCCGCTCCACGGCGCGGCGCAGCGAGCTTTCCAGCGTCAGCCGTTTAAGCGCGCTGGCATTCATGCTGCCTGTGTAATATTGGTAGTTGTTGCGTCCCTCGCTCTTGGCATGGAACAGCGCGGCATCGGCGTTTTTCGTGAGCGACACCGCATCCAATCCATCGTTGGGATAGATGCTGATACCGATGCTGCCGGTCATGAAAATTTCGCTGCCGGCCAATTGGTAAGCGCCGGACAAGCATTCGAGCAGCTTCTGCGCGATGTCCGCCGCGTCGGAGGGGTCGCGCAGATCGTTCAGCACGAACATGAACTCATCGCCGCCGCCGCGCGCCACCGTATCGCCGCTGCGCAGCACTTGCTGCAAGCGCTCGCCAATGATGCGCAGCAGCTCGTCGCCCACCGGATGGCCCAAGGAATCGTTGACGTACTTGAATCGATCCAGATCCAGGAGCATGAGCCCCACCAGGCTGGCGTTGCGCTCGCCATGCACCAGCGCCTGGTGCAGCCGGTCGCTGAACAGCACGCGATTGGGCAAGCCGGTCACTGCGTCGTAATTGGCGAGGCGCGCCAATTGCTCGGCTTTGGCTTCGAGCCCGCGCGCCAATTCGAGATTGAGCTCGGTGAGCTGTTGATTGGCCAGCTCGATCTCGCGCAGCAGACCGGCTTTCTGCTGTTGAAGTTCATGGTGATGAAATGCCTCGTGCACCGTGGCGCGCAGCGCCTCGTTGTCCCACGGCTTGGTCAGATATTTGTACACCGCACCGCGGTTCACCGCATCGATCACGGAATCCAAATCGGCATGACCGGAGAGCACCATGCGCACCGTATCCGGATGGCGCTCGCGCACTTGGGTGAGCAACTCCACGCCCGACATCCCCGGCATGCGCTGATCCGAAAGCACCACTTGCACCGTTTCACCGGCCAGGATTTCCAACGCCTGTGCCGGCACGTTGGTGACCAGAACACGGTAGCCATCCCGGCGCAAAGCCCGGGTGAGCGCGCCGGTAATCGGCTCTTCATCATCGACCAACAGAATCGTGCGTTGCATATATTCTCCGCTCAGTTCGTTGCGTTTCTTTCCCCCCTTTAGAAAAGGGGGGTTAGGGGGGATTTTGAAGCGTCGGCGCAAAACCTAAATCCCCCTTATTCCCCCTTTTTACCCGCAAGGGGTACGCCGGTGGGCGCCCCGCTGCTACGCAGCGACCCTTCCGCAGCCAAAGGGGGAGACGATAACTCACAGCTCAAACCCCTTGCCACTGATCCAGCCAAGGCGCGAATTGTTCGGTGGGCATCGGTTTGCTGAAGTAGTAGCCTTGCATGCCTTCACACTCGTGCGCGCGCAAAAATTCCAATTGTTCGACGGTTTCCACCCCCTCCGCCACGACCCGCAACTTAAGGCTGCGCGCCATGGCGATCACCGCTTTAACAATGGCCGCATCGTCCGGATCGGTGGTGATGTCGCGCACGAACGATTGATCGATTTTTAGCGTGTGGATGGGGAAGCGCTTCAGGTAACTGAGACTGGAATAGCCAGTGCCGAAATCGTCGATGGCGAGTTGGATGCCCATTTGATTCAAGTCGCGCAGCGTGCTCGCCGACTCTTCCGGGTTATCCATCAACAGGCTTTCCGTGATTTCCAGTTCCAGATGGCAAGCATCGAGCCCGGTATCGGCGAGCACGCGTTCCACCAGCTTGGTTAGGCTATTTAAGCGGCATTGCCGGGCGGAGATATTGACGGCCACCCGCAGGCTTTGCATGCCCGCATTCAGCCAGGCCTTGTTTTGAGCACAAGCCGTGCGCAGCACCCATTCGCCGATCGGCACGATCAGGCCCGACTCTTCTGCCAGGGGAATGAACTCGGCAGGGGGCACCATGCCGCGCGTGGGCGAATGCCAGCGCAGCAGCGCCTCCATGCCCACCACCGCACCGTTGGCGAGATCGATTTGCGGCTGGTAATGCAGGCTGAATTCTTCGCGCTCCAAGGCATGTCGTAACTCGTTTTCCAGCGTCAGGCGATGTACCGCGTTCGCATTCATTTCCTGGGTAAAAAATTGGAACTGATTGCGCCCCGCTTCCTTGGCGCGATACATCGCGGCATCCGCGTTTTTGAGCAGCGTATGGCAGTCGCGGCCGTCGCGCGGATAGAGACTGATACCGATACTGCCGCACAGAAATAATTCCGTACCATCCACCACTTCCGGCTCGGCTAATACTTCCAGCACTTTGCGCGCGATATTCTCTGCCTGGGTTTCGTACTGCAGCTCGGTTATCACGAGCACAAACTCGTCACCACCCACCCGCGCCACGGTATCCCCGCCACGCACAATGCCGCGCAGCCGCTCGGCCAAGACGATAATCAGCTTATCGCCGACATCGTGACCCAGGCTGTCATTGATGTTCTTGAACCGATCCAAATCGAGGAACAGCACCGCCATCTGCCGCTCGGCGCGTTCCGCGTGTGCAATGGCTTGCGTGATGCGGTCTTGCAGCAGACTGCGGTTAGGAAGATGGGTCAAATGATCATGGGTGGCAAGGTGCATCAGTTGCGCCTCGGTCGCTTTGCGGCGCGTGATGTCCTCGATCACGGAGATGAAGTATTTTGGGCTGCCGTCCGCCGCGCGCACCAGCGACACGGTGAGATTGATCCACACTAGCGTACCGTCCTTGCGGATGTAGCGCTTTTCCATAGTGAAAGTGCGAATCTCATCGGCCAGTATCTGCCGCACATATTCCAAATCTGACTCCAGATCATCGGCATAGGTGATGTCCTGGAAAGTCTTGCCCAGCAACTCCGCTTCGCTGTAGCCGACAATGTCGCACAAGCGCTGGTTTACCCGCAGCCAGCGCCCATCCGGTGCGACCTGCGCGATACCCACCGCCGCTTGGCTGAAGGTGGCGCGGAAACGCTCTTCGCTTTCTTTCGCTTCGTGCTCGGCGCGACGGCGCACTTCGGCGTCCGCCACCTCGCGTTCGATCGCTGGCAGCAGCCGTGCGAGATTCCCCTTCAACACATAATCGCTGGCGCCCGCCTTCATTGCCGCCACCGCCAACTCCTCGCCGATGGTGCCTGAAACAATAATGAACGGTAGAACCTTGCCCGATGCTTTCAACACCGCCAACGCCGCCGTAGAGCTGAATCTTGGCATCACGTGATCCGAGATCACGATATCGTATTCTTGATCGTTTAAAGCGCGCTGCATGGCCTGGGCCGATTCCACCCGATCCATGCTGAGCTTATAAACCCGGCGCAATTCGAGCCGCAACAGCTCGGCATCGTCCTCCGAATCTTCCACCAGGAGCACGCGCAGGGGGGGTAAAGATTTAGTGCTTTCCATCTACACGCTCACCGCCGGCGGGGCTTCGTTCAATTCCAGCCAATACGCCCCCAGCTGGCGCATGTATTCCTTAAACTGCGTAAACTCGACCGGCTTGCGGATATAGCTGTTGGAACGCAGCCGGTAACTACTGAGAATGTCTTGCTGCTCGCCAGAAGAAGTCAGGATGATGACCGGCAGCAACGCCGTGAGCGGATGCGCGCGTACTTGGGCCAGTACTTCCAAGCCATCTATCTTGGGCAACTTGAGATCGAGCAGAATCATGGCCGGCATCACACTCAGATCGCGGCCCGCATGAGGCCCGGCGCCGAACAGGTAATCCAATGCCTCTTTGCCATCGCGCGCGATCACCACTTCCGAGCGGATGTTGTTCTTCTCCAGCGCCTCCAATGCCAGAAACAAATCATCCGGATTGTCCTCTACCAGCAAGATGATTTTGGCTTTTGCTTTTGCTTTTGCTTTTGCGCTCACACTTTCTCCTTTGTGTTATTGCTGAGCGGGGTGCTTTGCCCCGCTTAAAGTAAAATAAAATGTCGCGCCGGCGCCTTCTTGGCTTTCTGCCCAGATTTTTCCGCCATGACGTTGAATGATGCGCTGCACAATGCTGAGCCCAATGCCGGTACCGGGAAACTCTTCCTGTGCATGCAGGCGCTGAAACGCACCGAACAGCTTGTCGGCGTAGGCCATGTCGAAACCCGCGCCATTGTCGCGCACGAAATACACCAGCCCCGCTTCGCCCGTTTCAGTGCCAAACTCGACCTGTGCGTCGGGCCGTTGCCCGGTAAATTTCCAAGCGTTGCCGAGCAAGTTATCCAGCACAATCCGCAGCAGGCGCGGATCGGCCTGGGCGGGCGCCTGATCGACTGCGGTGAACGCCACTGAGCGTCCCGGCTCAGCGTGAACCAAGTCGCGCACGACGAGGCGTGCGATCGCGGCGAGATTGACGGGTGCTAACTTCATTTCGCTACGCGTGATTTGGGAGAGCAGCAGCATATCGTCGATCAGTTCGCCCATGCGCCCTGCTGCTGCGCGCACGCGGTGCAAATAGCCACGCCCGGTGTCATCCAACTTGTCGGCGTAACCCTCCTCCAGCATGCGCGTAAAGCCATCGATGCCGCGCAGCGGCGCGCGCAAATCGTGCGACACCGAGTAGCTGAAGGATTCCAACTCTTTGTTGGCCATTTCCAATTGCGCGGTGCGGCGTTGAACCCGCTGCTCCAACTCTTCATTGAGCTGGTGAATGGCTGCTTCAGCTGCATGGCGCTCGGTCACGTCACGCACGATGGCGGTAAACATCGTCTTGCCACCTTGGGTCATGCGCGAGATAGAGGCCTCGGCTGGGAACTCGCTGCCGTCCTTGCGCCGCCCAAACACTTCAGAGCGCTCGCCCATGCGCCGGGCGGTGGCCGATGCGGAGGCGAAATTTTTCAGGTGTTGGTGATGCGCGGCGGCATAGCGCGCCGGCAACAGCATATCGAGCGGCTGGCCCGCCACTTCTTTTGCCGTATAGCCGAACATGCGCTCCGCGCCTTGATTGAAAATAACGATGCGCTGTTGCTCGTCTACGGCGAGAATGGCATCGGCGGCGATATTGAGAATCTCGGCATAGCGTGCTTCCGCAACAAAGCGCTCGGTGATGTCCTGCACCATGAGCAGCAGCAAGTGCTGCTCACCGACCACGGTGCTGGAAATATCCAACTGGTAATGGCGCCCCTCGGCCAGGGAACAATGCAAGTCATACAGATGCTCGCTGCTGTCCAGCACATGGCGTGCCGCCTCCGCCACGACCGGGCACGGCAGCAGCACGGCCAGCGGTTTGTCGATGGCTTCCTGCTCGGTAATGCCGAACATTTTTTGCGCGGCACGGTTGGCCGAGCGCAGCGTGAGTTGGTCTGTCACCACCAGCAGCCCAGTGGGCATGCAGCTCACGATTTGCTCTGAGTAATCCTTGAGCTGGTTCAAGGCCTCGCGGTCTGCCGCGGCATAGGTGTCCAAGGCGATCGACATGTCAAAGAAGACGATCTTGAGCAGGGAATCAAAGTTGTCGAGGAAGCGCTGCGGCTGGCCTTGCGCCAAGTCCCACACGCGCGGCAACAACTCGGCGAGATATTTGCGATAAGCCCCGAGATACCACTTGGAGGAGAGGCCGATGCGTTGATGCACCACGCCGACCCGCAGCCGATTAGCGTAATAGGCTTCGCCGTATTCGCCTGCGGTCAGTTCGTTGAAGTAAGCGCTCTG
>JAUXTZ010000328.1 GCA_030681095.1 Burkholderiales bacterium | reverse complement strand
TCCTGGGGCGGAGGATTACCTGATAGCCGACCGATGCGGTCGTCGGCTTGAAAATATGGTTGGTCCAAGCGAAATCATAGTCGCCGTGGGCAATGGCGGCGGTAGATTCAGTTCCGGTGCGGGCGACTTTGAGCTGCAGGTTCACCCCGGCCTTCTGAGAAATATATCTCAGGATCGGGTTCCAGTATTGCGCCGTAAGGACAGGGCTGCGCACAGGGACAGCGCCGAAGGAGTAGACACTTTCTGCCCGAACCGGCAGCACCGCCAAGGCCAGAAAAACCCACAATAAACGAACGGGCATAATGTGCTCCTCGGGGTGAATAGGCCAATATCCTAACCTAAATTTGAATTTCCAAAAAATAGGGGGAGCGTAGAAGCACACGATCAAACATCAGGAAAGAAAAAAGGGCGGCCTATGATATAGTGTTTCTGTTCGTACCAGCCAATGATGCTTGCTTAGCGCTTCCCCAGCCACGCCGCAAGTAGCTGTTCCTCGCGGGCGAGCTCGAAGGTATTGACGAGCCCACGCTGCAGGGCGATGGCCACGGCGCGAGTGCGAAGGCTTGTCCGCTGCGGATCGCAATCTCACTGGCGTTGGTTCGGGAAGACAGGTCGCTCAAGGGTATGCCGACGCTGCGGCCTTGACCGGTCTCGTTGCGTAGCGCTTCGCCGACCACGGCAATAGTCGAGCCGGGAGTGCTGTCGCACCGTGCGTCATTTAGCGCGTTGATTTCGGTCTTGTTGCCGGGGAGTGAGACGAAGCGCAAATTGGCTGTTGGCCCGGAGAGGGGTGGGAGGTAATGCGCGCAGCCTTGCAGTGCGAGGAGGATGAATAAGAGAGATAGTTGTGTAGAGCGCATAAAAACTCCAGACGATTCCAATTTGATCAGCAATTAAATTTATCAAATTTGCTAAGCACGTGAAACACTATACGTTGGCTCCACTTGGCTCAAGATTACCAAAAAATTAAGGCGGCCCATGCCCACCTATATTTGCAGTAGCTCAGACCTAATCTGACAGCTCGTGTCAGACATTTTGGACCGTGAACGGCGCAATGAAAGCGCTTGCGAATCAGCAAATCACATGAGCATAATGAGTGCTCATAAAATCATTGTTCTACGAACGCCCGCGTCTGGATGTTACCTGTTGTGCAAACATGAGAGTGTAGATGGCATCCCCTGCAACAACCCCGAAACCACCGTACTATGCCGTAATCTTCACCTCCATTCGCATGGATGGTGATAATGGCTATGCCGAAATGGCAGCAAGAATGGAGGAGCTTGCCTCAGCGCAACCGGGTTTCCTCGGCTTTGAGACTGCACGCCAGGAACTCGGAATATCGATTTCATACTGGACTACGCAAGAGGCAATAAAAGCCTGGAAAGAAAACGTTGAGCACCTCCAGGCCCAAAGCCGGGCAAGGGATTGGTATACGGCGTTTCGGGTGCGCATCTGTCGCGTAGAGCGCGAGTATGGTTTTTAGCGTGAGACCCAACTGCGTAAAACCGGGCCACCGTCCAGCCATCATCGATGTGGCCTATTGACGATATGCGTTTAATGAGCAAAGGTTTATTTTTCTTCTTAGCGTTCGGCGTGGCCGGGTATGCGTTTTTTGTCTATGGCGTTTTGCCGTTGGGGTCGCTCGTGCATCCCGACATGAAGGCGAATTTTCTGGCGCATTCAACCGGAATTTATACCCATGCCTTCGCGTCTAGCATTGCGTTGATACTTGGTCTGTTTCAGTTTTTTCCGCGCCTCCGGCAAAAATACACAGCCATACATCGCTGGCTCGGGCGTACCTATTTGGCCGTGGGCGTGCTGGTGGGTGGCCTATCTGGTCTTTACCTGTCCCAATACGCCTTCGGCGGGCCCTTTGCGAGGCTAGGCTTTGCGGTGCTGGCCGGCCTCTGGCTCTATACGGGTTTTCGCGCTTTCCTGGCTATTCGCCGAGGAAGAGTTGATGAACATCGGCAGTGGATGGTGCGAAATTATTCCCTTACATTTGCCGCCGTCACCTTGCGCCTCTATCTACCGGCCTCTATGGCTGCCGGATTCGAGTTTGCGATTGTCTACCCAATCATCGCTTGGTTATGCTGGGTACCCAATGTGGTATTCGCGGAATGGCGATACAACACAGCACCTAAAACATGAATATTGGCATCGCCACAACTGACGCAGAGATTGCAGCTTGTTATCCGGTCATGCGGGAGCTTCGCCCACACACTGCGGAGGAGGATTTTCTTTCCATGTTCCAGAAACAAGAAACCCCAATCTATCGGTTGGCCTTTGTGCGGGTGCCGGAGGGGGTGGTTGCCGTTGCGGGATTTCGGATCAGTGAAAATCTGGCTTGGGGGCGCTTCCTGTACGTTGATGATCTGGTAACCCTCCCCGCTCATCGCTCAAAGGGTTATGGATCAAAATTACTTTCGTGGCTCAAAGAATTCGCGGTAAAAGAAGGCTGCTTACAATTGCACCTGGATTCCGGGATGCAAAGAAAAGAAGCGCATCGCTTCTATGAGCATGAAGGCATGACAGTGGCTGGCCTTCACTTCGTCGAGAACTTAGCGCCAGAATAAACTAGCTGATATTACTGTTAGCGCTGCGCCACCTGAGCTGAATGAGTATGCGGCATGAAACGAAAGCCATGAACACAACTGTCCTCATACTGCCCGGAATCGGTAACTCAGGCCCGGACCATTGGCAGAGCCTGTGGGAGAAGGCCAATCCCGCTTTCGTACGCGTGCAACAGCGCGATTGGGATTGTCCGGTTTGCGAAGAATGGCTTGAGAACTTAGAGATGACGGTGGCACGATTTGGCGCCGGTGCGGTGCTGGTTGCGCATAGCCTTGCTTGTCTTCTGGTGGCGCATTGGGCAGCGCGCACCCATCTCGCGGTAAAGGGCGCGCTGTTGGTGGCACCCCCGAACCCCGACGGCCCTAATTTTCCCAAGGAAGTGACTGGGTTCTCGCCTTTACCCATCAAGCCATTTGCTTTCCCGAGTATCGTTGTGGCGAGCTCCAACGATCCCTACGCAAGTCTGGATTTTGCAAAGGCTGCTGCCTCGGCATGGGGCAGTTGTTTTGTCAGTGTCGGGGCCGCCGGTCACATCAATTCAGATAGCGGCCTTGGCGAGTGGCGTGAAGGTTTTGCTTTATTCCAACAACTTGCCGCAAACGATGCCTGCTTAGCGCTTCCCCAGCCACGCCGCGAGTAGCTGTTCCTCCCGGGCGAGTTCGAATGAATTGACGAGCCCACGCTGCAGGGCGATGGCCACGGCGCGAGTGCGAATATTGACCACGTCGGTCGCACTCGATTTGGAGGCCGCTGCTTCATTGGCTCCGAGTTTGGCGTAGAGCGACTGCAAGCGGTTCTGCACGCCCCGGCGCGAGAGGTAGCGGCGTTCGGCGATGGCGTTGTCGGTGAGCCCCAGGGCGATGTCGATGAGCACTTCATATTCTGCATCGGTCAGGGCGTCATGGCGTTGCAGCGTGCGCGCCTGGACGCGCCGGACTTGCGGGTCGATCCAGCACTGATCTTCATCGAAGACAGCCTGCGCCGCCCGCGCCACGGTGTCGGCAGGATTGCTCTTCAATACATAGCCGTAGACCGTTTCCGCCGGGACGATTTTGGTGAGGGTGCGCACATAGGTTTCATCGCTGTGTTGCGACCAGAACAATAAACGCGCCGCAGGCTGGCGCTCCCAGATATGGCGCGCCAATTCGATTCCATTCAAGCTCGGCATCTGAATGTCTGTGACGATCCAGGGTTCGGACTCGTTGGCGCAGGCATCGAGCGCTTCCTGTCCGCTGGTGGCGATCGTGGGTGCATAACGCGCCAGCACTTCCAGCAGAAAGCTCCGATCCCGGGGATTATCGTCCGCGATGATCAGTTGGGGCATGGCGTAGCAACCAGTGGCAAGCTGAATTCGAAGCGCGTGCCGCTGCTGAAGCGGGAGGCGCCCCAACTGGTTTGCGCGCCGATGGCCCGTGCGCGCTCGGAGATGTTGAGGCAACCGTGTCCTTGCGACATTTGGGCAACCGGCATGCCGATTCCATTGTCTTCCACCGTGCACAGCAGGTGTTGCGCCACTACCCGGATCGACACTTCAAAGCGGCTGCATTGTGCATGTCGAATAACATTATGGATAGCTTCCGTGGCGATGCGGAACAGGTGGATCTTTTGCTCGGGCCGCAGTGCGCTTTCGGCATTGGGGTCAAATTCAAAATGGTAATCCGGTAGGCTGCTGCCGTGCCGCGCAAGAAAGGAGCGCAGGGCAGCCTCCAGGCCAAGAATCTCCAATGATTGCGGATGCAAGTCTTCGATGACGCACCGGATCGATTCGGCCAGCTCCGCCACGTTGGCGCGCAGCTCGCTAATGGGCGGCGTTTTTGCCTGCGCGTTTTCCGCCTGATCCAGCGTACGCGAGAGCGCGGTGAGTTCCGCCAGCACACCGTCGTGCATATCCATGGCGATGCGGCGGCGCTCATCTTCCGCGCCTTGCAATACCTTCTCCACCGCCACTGTGTTGATGAGGCGTTGGGTCATGGCGGCGAGGCATTGGTCGAGCGTGTCCAACTCATCGCGTACGTGGATCGGCGCGGGGTAGGGCGCCAGGTCGCCGGCACAAACGAGTTGAGCGCGTTGGGTCAGGGTGGCGAGACGCCGGCGCGTGGCGTGCAGTCCCCAGGTGGCCAAGCCGACACCTAACACGATGCATATCAACAATACGGTTAGCGAGGCGTTGATCAGTTGCGCGACGATTTCGCGCAAATTGCGATGGTAGTCCATAAGCGCTGTCCGCCGCTGCGATTGAAACCCGACATATAGCTGATTCAGAGCGGGCAACAGTGTACTCAAGGTGGCGTGCGCGACCTTCGGATCGACATGCTCTGGATCTCGTAAGCGAGCGGTGCTGTCCCGGATGATGCGCCGGATATCTTCGGGCGCGCGAGCGAGTAGCTCGGAATGCTGCGCATTGTCGAGATAAATCTGCGTCTGCTCGATGTAATCGAATAGCAACTCATCCCGCTTAGCAGGCGTTGCGGCCATGCGCTGTGCGACTTGGTCGAGGTGGCTGGCGGTGGCGATCATGACCAGCGCGCGATCGGCGGCGAGCTCCCATTGCCGCGGTATTTCGTTTTCGCGATTGATGCGCGGCAGCTCGACCAAGGTGTAAGTGACCAGGCCGGCCAACAACAGAATGATGGTGGCTGGGGCGAGTAGAAATTGGTAACGAAAGGGTAGTTGCATGAGATCAAAAAATAGCTGGTTCTTAGAACGATCATAACCGTAATTCCCGTGCAACTCACTGTGCGAATGCACAGTCCCGACTGTTCTGGCAGCGTGTTAAGTTTGCGCGTGCTCACCTTCTGTGCCGGTAGCAGGACGAGGATAGTGCACTCCATGCCGTTTGATTGTAGTTCCGTGGGGTGTTTAGATTGGCGTCACAAGAGGAGAGCAAGCATGAAAAAACGTTTGTGTGAAATGAGTGCAATTTGCGCACTGTTGATGACCTTCGGGGCTGCGGCGCAATCGACCGATGCGACCACCAAGGAGTTTGAAACTTATCGCGAGCTTATGGAGGCCGACAACCCATCCGAGATTTACGAAGATGCCGGCGCGGAAATGTGGAAGGCCAAACGCGGGCCAAAGCAGGCCTCGCTCGAGCAGTGCGACCTCGGTCTGGGGCCAGGCGTGGTCAAGGG
>JAUXTZ010000033.1 GCA_030681095.1 Burkholderiales bacterium | reverse complement strand
CAGAAGATGATGTTGTGGTTGCCGCCGGCCGCGATGTATTCCGCCGCCATCAGCCACTCGGAGATTGTCGCCGACATGCCGCGCTTGAGAATCACCGGCGTACTGATCTTGCCGACTTCTTTCAGCAAATCAAAATTCTGCATATTGCGCGTGCCGATTTGGATCACATCCACCTTGTATTCGAGGAAGGTGTCGAGCATACGCACGTCCATCAACTCGGTCACGATGGGCAGACCTTGCTGATCTGCCGCTTTACGGAACATATCCAGGCCCTCCACGCCCTTACCCTGGAAGGCATAGGGACTGGTGCGCGGCTTGAACGCGCCGCCACGCATTAAGCGGCAGCCGGCTGCTTTGACGAATTTTGCTGACTGCTCCATTTGATCTTGCGTTTCCACCGAACAAGGGCCGGCAATGATTTGAATTTGCTTGCCGCCCAAGGGCACGCCCTTGATGTCGATGATGGTGTTTTCTTTATGCCACTCGCGCGCCACGATTTTGTAGGGCTTGACGATGTGCATGGAGTTTTCGACGCCGGGCAGCGCATCGATCATTTCCTGATCCAGCTTGCGCTCGTCGCCGATAGCGCCGATAACGGTGCGCTCTGTGCCGCGCGAGACATTGGCGTCGAGGCCGAATTCCTTGATCTTTTTGACGACGCCCTCGATTTGCGCATCCGATGCGCCATTTTCCATTACGATAATCATGATTTATATCCTTGAATTATTCCTGTATCGCGTCAGTCAACGCGCTTAAAAATTTCTGGTTTTCTGCTTCCAGGCCGATGCTGACGCGTAAATATTCCGGCATACCGTAATTCGCCACTGGGCGTACGATGATGCCGCGCTTCAGCAAGCGTTGATACATCGCGGTCGCGTTGCCGATGCGAAAGCTCAAAAAATTCCCGAACGAGGGAATGTAATCCAATTTGAGCTTGTTCAATCCGGCGCTGACTTGCCGCATCCCCGCCGTATTCAAGGCGATGCTGCTGCGTAAATGCGCCACATCACCGAGCGCCGCTATTGCCGCCGCTTGCGCCACACTGCTCACATTAAACGGCTGGCGCACGCGATTCAGCATCGCCGCCACATCCTGATGCGCCAAGGCAAAACCCACGCGCAATCCGGCTAAGCCATACGCCTTGGAAAAAGTGCGCGCAATCAGCAGATTCGGAAAGCGCTTCAGCCAACTCACACTGTCTGCTGCAACTTCCGGCGCTAGGTATTCGTAATAGGCTTCGTCAAGCACGATCAGCACTGCGCGCGGCACCTGCTCGATGAAACCCAGCAACACATCGGGTGCTAACAAGGTGCCCGTCGGGTTATTGGGATTGGCGAGGAAAACCAAACGCGTCGTATCCTCGATCGCTTCCAACATCGCCTTTGGGTCATTGCCGAAATCCTGAGCAGGCACTTCGATCCCGCGTGCACCCACCGCTTGTACCACCAAGGGATACACGGCAAATGCATGTTGCGAATACACGGCGGATAAGCCTGGCGACAGAAAAGCCCGTGCCGCGAATTCCAGCACGTCGTTCGAGCCATTGCCGAGCACGACCTGCCCTGGCAGGACGCCATATTTTTTTGCGAGCGCCGCTTTTAGTTCGAAGCCGTTGCCATCAGGATAACGCGCCAATTCGGGCAAGCAGCGCTCAATCGCCTTGATCGCCTGCGGGCTCGGCCCGAGCGGGTTTTCATTCGATGCCAGCTTGACGATATCGGCTTCGCGCAAACCCATTTCGCGCGCGAGTTCGGCGATGGGCTTTCCCGGCTGATAAGGTGCAATCGCCCGGATATAAGCGGGCGCGAGATCACATAGGTCCATGGTTTAATATTTTCAGCGCACAAAACGACAATACGGTTAAATCAGATCACTGCCACGGGATAAGACCCCAAGACTTTCAGGAATGGCGCCAATCCTTTCAATTCGATCAATGCCTTGACCACCGGCGCATCTTCCTGATGGCCCTCGACATCTACGTAAAACACGTATTCCCACTTGCCCGCACCGTTTGGTCGCGATTCGAGTTTGGTCATGGACACGCCGTTGCGCGCGAAGGGTCCGAGCAGATCATGCATGGCGCCAGGTTGATTGGGTGCAGCCATCACCAGCGAGGTTTTGTCACGGCCGGAGCGCCCTGCATCGTGCGTACCCAACACCAAAAAGCGCGTGGTGTTATTCGGTTCGTCTTCAATGTTACGGGCAAGCGGGGTGAGGCCATAAATCTCCGCCGCGGTCTCACCGGCGATGGCCGCACTATTCGGCTCCGCCGCCGCCAGCTTGGCCGCTTCGGCGTTGCTGGCCACGGTGATGCGGGCGATGTTCGGCAAGTTTTTATTCAGCCACTCATGGCATTGCGCAAACGATTGGGCATGGGAATAGAGCTTGGTAATGCCCTCCATGCTCTCTCCTTTGCGCAGCAAGTAATGATGGATGCGCACCACGACTTCGCCACAAATCATCAAGGGCGTGTTGAGCAATAAATCCAAGGTGCGACCGATAGCGCCCTCGGTCGAGTTCTCAACCGGCACCACGGCATAAGTAGCCATACCGGCTTCAACCTTGCGAAATACTTCGTCGATCGAAGCACAGTCTGTAGTTTCCGCCGCGTGGCCGAAATGCTTGATCGCCGCTGCTTGAGTGAAGGTGCCCTGCGGCCCCAGGTAGGCAACCGTCAGCGGTTGTTCGAGGGCCAGGCAAGCGGACATGATTTCACGGAACAGTCTGGCGGCGGTTTCGCCTGAGAGCGGGCCGGGGTTGGCTTCTTTGATGCGGCGCAATACTTGCGCTTCACGTTCCGGCCGATAGATATTGCCTTGCTTCAAACGACCGATAGTCTGGGCGATCTGCGCACGCCGGCTGATGAGTTTTAATAACTCATCATCGATTTGATCGATTTCAACACGGTTTTTTTGCAGATCGTCCGACATACCGGTTCACTACAGCGAGCGCACCATCAACACCCCCTTGATCGCGGCGATCTTATCGATCACCGCCTGCGGGGGCGCGCTGTCCACATCCACCAGGGTGTAGGCCATCTCGCCCTTGGATTTGTTGACCATGTTATGAATATTCAAGCCGGAATCGGCCATCGCCGTCGAGATCTGCCCCACCATGTTCGGCACGTTGGCATTGGCCACCGCGATGCGGAACGGCGCTTCACGCGGCATGGACACATTGGGAAAATTCACCGAATTGAGCACGTTGCCGTTTTCCAGATAATCGCGCACTTGGTCGGCGACCATGATGGCGCAGTTATCTTCAGCTTCCTCGGTCGAGGCGCCGAGATGCGGCAGAGCAACCACTTTCGGATTGCCTTTGAGCGTATTCGAGGGGAAATCGCACATATAGCCGCGCAACTGTCCGCTAGCCAAGCCTTCGACCACGGCCTTGTCGTCTACGATGCCTTCACGCGAAAAATTCAGCAACACCGTGCCGGGTTTCATCAGCGCGATGCGCGCGCTGTCGATCAGGTTGCGCGTGGCGTCTAGCAGCGGCACATGCAGCGAAATAAAATCGCTGTTCTTTACCACTTCTTCCACGCTACTCGCCTTGCGCACCGAGGACGGCAAGCGCCATGCGGCTTCGACCGTAATTTCCGGATCGTAGCCCAGCACATTCATGCCGAGCTTGATGCCGGCATCCGCCACCAGGGAGCCGATGGCGCCCAGACCGATCACGCCCAGCGTGCGGTTGGGCAATTCGATCCCTGCGTAATTTTTCTTGCCCGCTTCCACCGCCTTGGAAATCGCCGCATCTTCGCCCGTGAGGTTATTGGTGAAATTCCAGGCGGGAATCAAATTGCGCGCGGCCATCAACATGCCGGCGATCACCAATTCCTTTACCGCGTTTGCGTTGGCGCCCGGTGCGTTAAATACGGGCACCCCGCGTTCACTCATTTTAACCACGGGGACATTATTGGTGCCCGCGCCGGCGCGCGCGATGGCTTTCACACTTGCCGGGATGGCCATGTCGTGCATCTTGGTCGATCGCACCAAAATTGCGTCCGGATCATTGATGTCATTGCCGATCACATAGTGGTCGGCCGGCAGGCGCGACAGGCCTTGCACCGAAATGTTGTTGAGGGTTTGAATTTGGAATTTCTTAGCCATGCTGTTTCTCGAAAGCTTTCATGTGATCAACCAATGCACGCACGCCATCGATGGGCATCGCGTTGTAAATCGAAGCGCGCATGCCGCCCACCGAGCGGTGGCCTTTGAGTTGCACCAGGCCGCGCTCTTTCGCGCCCTTGAGGAAAGCTTCATCCAGCGCCGCGTCCTTCAAGGTGAACGGGATATTCATGCGTGAGCGATTTTCTTTTGCCGTTGGACAATGATAGAAGCTGGTCACATCCAGATAGTCATACAGCACATTGGCTTTGGCGATATTGTGGCTTTCCATCGCAGCCAGTCCGCCGTTGTGCTTTAACAATTTGAATACTAAGCCCGCCATGTAGATGCCATAGGTCGGCGGCGTGTTGTACATGGAATCGTTGTCGGCATGAATCTTGTAATCGAGCATGCTCGGTGTACCGGCGAGCGTTTCGCCGATCAAATCCTCGCGCACGATCACGATAGTCAAACCTGCCGGGCCAATGTTTTTCTGCGCACCAGCATAAATCACGCCGTATTTCGACACGTCGATCGGCTTCGATAAAATATTGGAGGACATATCTGCCACCAGGGGTACATTGCCGGTCCCTGATCCCAACATCTGGGGCACCCAATGGAACTCCACGCCGCCGATGGTTTCGTTCGGCGTGTAGTGCAGGTACGCCGCGTTGGCATCGAGCGACCATTTATCCTGGGTGGGTGCATAGGAGAAATTTTTGTCTTCAGACGTGGCCGCGACATTCACGCTGCAATACTTCTTCGCTTCCTTGATGGCTTTCTTCGACCATTCACCGGTATTCACATAGTCCGCGCTTTTTTTGCCGCGCAGCAGATTCATTGGCACCATGGCGAATTGACTCGATGCGCCGCCTTGCAAGAACAGCACTTTGTAGTTGGCGGGAATCGCCAGCAGCTCGCGCAAATCGGCCTCGGCCTGCGCCGCGATGCCCATGAATTCCTTGCCGCGATGGCTCATTTCCATCACTGACATGCCGCAGCCTTGCCAGTTGAGCAATTCGTCGCGCGCTTGTTCGAGTACCGATTGCGGCAATACCGCCGGACCTGCGCTGAAGTTGTAAATGCGTTCCATTATTCGTTCCCTTCTTCCTCTTCTACGTCCGTCTCGACGATGCGCTGCAAGCTGACCAGCTTCTCACCCTCGCCGGTATTAATCAGGGTGACGCCCTGCGTGGCGCGTCCCATTTCGCGAATCTCTTTCACCCGGGTGCGGATCAGCACACCACCGGTGGTGATGAGCATGATTTCGTCGTTCTCGTCCGCCAGCGTCGCCGCCACCACCGGCCCGTTGCGCGCGCTGGTTTGAATCGCGATCATGCCTTGCGTGCCGCGTGCGTGGCGCGTGTATTCGGTGATCGGGGTGCGTTTGCCGTAGCCATTTTCGGTCGCGGTTAGTACGGATTGAGTTTCGCTTTCCGCCACCAACATCGAAATAACCTTCTGTCCCGCCACCAGCCGCATGCCGCGCACACCATGCGCGCCACGACCCATCGGACGCACGTCGGTTTCCTCGAAGCGCACGGCTTTGCCGCCGTTGGAAAACAACATCACGTCGTGCGTGCCATCGGTAATCGCCGCGCCTACCAAGTAATCGCCGTCGTCCAAGGACACCGCGATGATGCCACTGGTGCGCGGACGCGAGAATTCGGATAACGGCGTTTTCTTTACCGTGCCCATGGCAGTCGCCATGAACACATAGTGCTGCTCGTCGAATTCCTTGATCGGCAGCAGCGCGGTGATTTTTTCGCGGTCTTCCAACGGCAGCAGGTTCACAATCGGCTTGCCGCGCGAAATGCGGCTGCCCTGCGGCACGTCGTAAACTTTGATCCAATACACGCGGCCACGATTGGAGAAGCACAGAATGTAATCATGGGTGTTGGCGATGAACAGATTTTCGATGAAATCGTCTTCTTTGGTAGGGGCGGCTTGCTTGCCGCGCCCACCGCGCTTTTGTGCAGTGTATTCCACCAAGGGTTGAGATTTCATATAGCCGGTGTGCGAGAGCGTCACCACCACATCTTCCGGCGTAATGAGATCTTCCATCGAAATGTCTTGTGCATTGTGCACAATCTCGCTCTTGCGCTTGTCGCCGTATTGCGCTTTTACCTGCCCCAACTCGTCGGTGATGATCTGGGTGATGCGCGCTGGCTTGGAGAGGATGTCGATGAAGTCGGCGATCTTCTCCAGCACGTCTTTGTACTCGGCGACAATCTTGTCTTGCTCCAGACCGGTCAGACGTTGCAAACGCAATTCCAGAATCGCCTGTGCTTGCGTGTCGGAGAGGCGATAGCCTTGCGGCGTCATGCCGAATTCGGCGGATAGCCCTTCGGGGCGACTCGCATTCACATCGGCCACTGCGCGCGCCAGCATGTCGCCCACCAAGGTGGAGGCCCAGGTTTTATCCATCAAACGCTCTTTGGCGATCGCGGGCGTCTCAGACGCTTTAATCAGGGCGATGATTTCGTCCACATTGGACAGCGCCACCGCCAGGCCTTCCAAGATGTGGCCGCGTTCACGCGCCTTGCGCAATTCGAAAATCGTGCGCCGCGTCACCACCTCGCGCCGGTGGCGCAAGAAGGCATCCAGCATTTGCTTCAGGTTCAGCAGGCGCGGCTGGCCATCGACCAGCGCGACCATATTCATGCCGAAGGTGTCTTGCATCGGGGTGAGTTTGTACAGATTGTTCAGCACCACCTCGGGCATTTCGCCGCGCTTCAACTCAATCACCACGCGCATGCCGGATTTGTCCGACTCGTCGCGTAAATCGGAGAGGCCTTCCAGCCGTTTTTCGCGCACCAACTCGCCGATCTTGATCAGCAGATTGGCTTTGTTCACTTGGTAGGGCAACTCGTCGATGATGATCGACTGACGACCCTTTTCTAAATCTTCGAAATGCGTACGGGCGCGCATCACCACCCGGCCCTTGCCGGTGCGGTAGCCTTCTTTGACCCCTGCCGTGCCATAAATGATGCCAGCGGTGGGGAAATCCGGCGCGGGTACGATCTCGATCAACTCGTCGATGGTGATGGCAGGATTGGCGAGGATCGCCAAACAGGCATCCACCACCTCGGTCAAATTATGCGGCGGAATATTGGTGGCCATACCCACGGCGATGCCCGACGAACCGTTCACCAACAAGTTCGGCGTCTTGGTGGGGAGCACCGTCGGCTCCATTTCCTTGCCGTCGTAGTTAGGCACGAAATCGACGGTTTCCTTGTCGATGTCGGCCAGCATTTCAGACGATATGCGCGCTTGACGGCACTCGGTGTAACGATAAGCAGCGGGAGAATCGCCGTCGATCGAGCCGAAGTTGCCTTGGCCATCGATCAGCATATAGCGCATGGAGAAATCCTGCGCCATGCGCACCAGCGCATCGTAAGTCGCGGTATCGCCATGCGGGTGATATTT
>JAUXTZ010000390.1 GCA_030681095.1 Burkholderiales bacterium | reverse complement strand
GGTTTCACGCTGCTTGGCGTCAGCCCCGATGGCGAGTATCAGCCTTATATCTTCGCGCCGGCCTCGGGTTGGGTTCTGCGTCGCGGCCTCATGGAAGAATTGGACGGCTGGCGGCCCGCGCGCGATTGCGCCATCGAGCCATCGCAGGATTTTCTGTTCAGAGCCTGGCGCGCCAAGAAACGCCTTCGGGCCCTGCCAGCCGTCACCGTCCTGGCCGTGCAATCGGGCAAACGCAAGAACTCTTACAGCCATCGGCAAAGTTATGAAAACGCTTATTACGCGGAGCGGATGAATAGTGATCCGGCGTTTCGGGAAGCCATGCTCACCAGCGCGGCGCATGAGCACGCCCGCAGGGCCATTGTAGAGTCGCGCAAGCTCAATTGCTCGCCGCTGCAAATCGCCTCGATCCTGTTTTATAACTGGATTTGCAAGCTCGGAATACATCCGAGGGCGTTGATCATGCGCGTGAAATATGGTCGGGGTGGCTGGATTCGGGAGTTGCGCCGTATACGCGGGCTAGAGGGACAAGTTAATCGTCAGGGAGGACAACATGAGTGAGCATCGTGACTGGGAACTGGCCGGAATGCGTCAGGATAAGCAAGGCATTACCCGCGATTGGCAATTCGTCAATCAGCGGCTTATTCATGGCGTATGCATCAAGCAGATCGAGAACGTCATGACAGGATATGGCGCCCTGACCGAGATCTATCGCAGAGATTGGGCGCTTGATGAAGGGGCGGTCGACCAAGTGTTCCAATCACTCCTGGAGCCGGGCGGCATTTCCGGCTGGCATGCCCACGCGGTAACGACTGATCGGCTTTTCGTCGGCGTGGGTCGCATGCGGATCGTGCTTTACGACAGCCGCAAAAGCTCTCCGACCTTCGGCCTGGTGAATGAATTCCGTTCCGGATCGGCACGCCCCAGCCTCGTCGTCATACCACCGCAGGTGTGGCACGCGGTGGAGAACGTCAGTAGCGTGCCCGCCCTGCTCATCAATGCCGTAGACAAGGCCTACCGTTACGAATCGCCCGACCACTATCGATTACCCTTGGAAACCGATCAGATTCCGTACCGCTTTCAGCAAGGGAAGGGCGATGCCCTGGATGGCATCCCCCAGCGCTAAAGCGTGCGCGCTCCGTAGGTTTGACACGATGAATCCTGCTCGACTGGATCGATTCAGTACACCTTTCCAGATTATCTCGAACGGCGCGATCAATGCGACGTAACACTCAATAGCCGTACCCCCTACAAACATTGAACTGTCATGCGCTATGATGTCGTGACTTAGCTTCCGTCATCGCAAGCCCATTCCTCATGCCGCAAAAAATTTTACTGATCAGCCCCGTGTCGCCGTTCGACCCACAATCCGGCGCGCAGCAACGCAGCGCGTTGTTATATGAAGCCCTCGCGCAATGTGGCGAAGTGGATGTCCTGCTGCTGGAAGCAACGCGTGGGCCAGACCAATTCGAATCGCGACCTCGCCCTGGCATCATCGCGCATGCAAAATGGCATGAACGCCCCGCGGGCATCGACAAATATCGCCCCAACGCGGCGTTGAACACCGCGCTGGAATCAGCGGATATCGCACTCTCGGAATACGATCTAATCGTCAGCCGGAATCTCAATCCAGTTTGCAAGCTAGACATACCTGTTGGCATACCAGTCATCGCCGACCTTGACGACTGGGGCTACCGCTACGGCGATGGTCAAGAGAGCCTGCTCAGCGCCCTGACGATACGTCTCAAATCGGCCTATGCGGGCTATTTGGCGCGGCGGCAACTCAAGCGTTTCAGTGCTTATTTTTTCGTGTCGCGACGCGATCAGGCCTTGCATCCAGAATTGCGCAGCGCGGTCTTGCCCAACATTCCCTTCAACCCGCCTGCGGCCCCTATAGCGCAAACTGACAGCCAGACCATCCTGTTCGTCGGTGCGCTTTGGTATCAGCCCAATCGGCAAGGCATCGATCACTTTCTGGCGCAGTGCTGGCCAAACATCAAATCACGCGTATCGCATGCACAACTGCTGCTGGTTGGCGCCGCATCCGAGGGCACCCGAGGGCAATGGGCGCGCCATCCAGATGTGCGCGCACCTGGCTATGTGCCGGATCTGAGCGCCGCTTACCGGGAAGCCGCATTCACCATCGCGCCGATTTATTTTGGCGGAGGGACGAACATCAAGGTGCTGGAATCGCTGGCGCATAACCGCGCCTGCGTGACCACCCCGCATTGCGCTGATGCATTTGCCGAAGACTTAGTTGCGGGAGGCGGTTTGTCCGTCGCTCCGAATGATGCCGCCTTTATCGAGCAGTGCGTGGCTCTGTTTAATTCCGAGACCGTGCGCGACAAGCAAGCACAGATCGGCTATGACATTGTGTCCACGCAGTACAATAAGCAGCGTTTTTTTGATCTCGTGGCTGAACTGGTAAACGAAGTTAAATTAACGCCTGGCACCACTAGCGCCGACAGAAAATGATAACCAAACGACTTCTTCATACGATCCTAGTTGGATTTCGGGCCATCGAAACCTCACAGACTCAGGTAACACTTTCAGAAAAATTGACGGTCATTTATAAACGCTAGCTAATTTTGAAGGACGTATACGTATGAGAACAACCCCGAGTAGCAAAGCGTTGGAAGCAATACACGCCGCCTCCAATAAAATCCTTGTCAGCGATGAAAATGGCGAGTTTGCCGACTATTCGTTCTACCATTCAGAAAGATTGGCGCTTGATTATGAGTGGTTTGTTGAAACAGTCAAAAAAACATCCTCTGTTTTAGAGATTGGCGGTTACCCCTTTTTTCTAACTTCTGCGCTTAAAGACCGTGGGTATGAAATTCAGACCATTGACAAGCTAAGCTTGTCTGCAACCCGTTTAGCAAATCAATTAGGCCTACAAATAACTGGTTGTGATATTGAAACTGAAAAATTGCCCTTCGCCGATGACTCATTTGACGAGGTGATCTTCAATGAGGTGTTTGAACATCTGCGCATAGATCCCATTTTTACAATGGAAGAGATTCACCGGGTGCTCAAGCCCAGCGGCAGATTATGGCTATCAACACCCAACCTCAAATCACTCCGAGGAATCATGAATTTTTTGTTTAAGTCAGAAGCTTGGGCAATTGTCGGCGATGGTGTGTATGCGCAATACAAACATTTAAGGACACAGGGATGGATGGGGCATGTGCGCGAATACACGTCTAAAGAGGTGACTGACTTCCTACGGTCAGTTGGCTTCAAAATTGAGGGGGTCATTTATCGTGGTCGCTACAAAAACCCCGCTGTACATTTTGCGTCAAGCCTAGTGCGGTCTTTTAAACCTTATTTTTCCATTGTTGCAAAGAAGTGACGCTCCGCTTTCAGCGGTACATTTAAAGATAATGCACAATCTGTTGAAATACCTCGATCCCGAAATCATCGCCAAAAATCTGCACGCGTTGCGGCTTTCTGCCCGCGAGTCGTGGTGGCGGCTTACTCGACCAGCGATGCCAGATCCCGTGTTCATCATCGGTTGCTCACGCTCGGGCACGACGGTTACATTTGAAACGCTGGCTGCCGCGCCGCAGTTTCTTTCTATCGGGTATGAGGTTCCGCAATTCTGGGATAGTTTGTGGGGCCCACATCACAATGGTTGGCATTCCGAAGCGGCCAGTGCCGAGCACGCACTGCCCGCGCACCGCGATGCCGCGCTGGCTTATTTTTACGCCCGTTTAGGTATCGGGCAGGTGTTGGATAAGACCTGTATCAATGTCTTGCGTGTGCCCTATCTGCACGCACTATTCCCACAGGCAAAATTTGTATTTATCCATCGCGATGGGCGCGACAATATCAGCTCGCTGATCGACGGCTGGCGCCACGATCGGCATTTTGATTTGGAGCAATTTCTCGGCCCCTCGCCCGAGCCGGTGGCGATCAATAACGGCGAATTTACGCAGTGGTCATTTTTCTTGCCGCCCGGATGGCGCGATTACAATCGCGCCGCATTGGAGGAGGTTTGCGCTTACCAGTGGATTACGGCCAACCGCTTAGCGCTCGATGCCAAGCATGGCTTACCCGCGGATAAATGGATTCAACTGCGCTATGAAGATATCTTCGAGCGCCCGGTGGAAATGTTCCAAGCCGCCTTCGAGCAACTCGATGTTCCGTTCACCGATGCGCTGCGCGCACGCTGCGCGCATTTGCAACC
>JAUXTZ010000327.1 GCA_030681095.1 Burkholderiales bacterium | reverse complement strand
TCATCGCTGAAATCCGCCCACGTCTGCCGCCCCGTGAAATCCGGGCGATCGAGGGGAATCGCTAAGCTCGCATGCAAGCGGTGTGTTTGTAGCCAAAAGCCGCGCTCAATATTCGAACGCTTGCGCCAGGCCCCGACATAGTCTTCGGGTACGTCGGTGTTGTTGATCGGCAATGGAGTATTCATCGGACGGGGCTTGAGTTAACGTTTAAGCTTAAAACCCGTAGTTATTGAACCACGGAGTACACAGAGTACACGGAGGAAATGCAATTGTGGACATCGTTAGGCGTGCCCATCGGATGACTGATCTGTGCGCCCCCAATTCTTTTAGTACCGAGTCTTGTTAAGGGCTTTCACTAGATTCTCGTCAAGAAACCGTGTTCAGCCCCTGTTATTCTTGATCCTCTTGACAACGTAACCATATTGGTTACAATTAAGCATGATCAAGCCATTTGCGCACAAGGGGCTGGAGCTTTTTCATCGCACCGGCAGAACCAAGGGCATACAGGCCATTCACGCCAAGCGGCTGCATCAGATATTGACCATGCTGGAAGCCGCAAAAACCGTGGAAGACATGGGCGCACCAGGACTTAAGCTACATTCACTGAAGGGTGCGCGCAAGGATATCTGGTCTGTGACCGTTCAGGCAAACTGGCGTATTACCTTTCGCTTTGAAGCGGGCGATGCGGAAATCGTCAATTACGAGGATTACCATTAGGAGGAGATGCACATGAGCAGGATGCACAACCCCGTTCACCCCGGCGAAATACTTCATGACCTCTGGCTGGAGCCGCTGGGCGTAAGCATTACTTATGCAGCGGAAAAACTTGGCGTAAGCCGCAAGACACTATCCAAGATCATCAATTGCAACGCGGGTATATCAGCGGACATGGCGCTCAGGTTGGCCGCCTGGCTGGGAACGACCCCTGATCTGTGGCTTGGCATGCAAGCGCAATGGGAGCTGTGGCAGGCGGAGCAATTGCCGAGACCAAAAATCAAGCCGCTGGAGCGGATAGCGGCTTGAGAACTGTTGAATTGGGCTGGCGATTATTGAACCTGACCACAAATTTTGTGGGGTTGGGGGGTAGCGCATGAGGCAAGTTAATTCCGAGTTTTATTCCGACTCAATAAGCTGTAGAACACGATGAATTATCGTAATAAATTAAACAAGTAAAGAAAAATATATCGGTAAATTATTCCGACTTGTTTGACGAATACCGGTATGGCCCGGTGCTGGTTCTTGGGATATCAGAACGTTTTTTTAAAAATGCATTAATGCAAAGCGAAAGCCAACACGATAGGCATGATCGCTAGCGCGGCCAAGTTACCCAGCAGCACGATGGAGGCCACGCGTTGCGGCTCTTGGCTATATTGTTCCGCCATCAAATAATTCAGCACCGCAGGCGGCAGGGCGCCGAAAATCAGCAGCAGGCTTTGCTCCAAGGGGGTGAGCGTCATGAACGGCGTCACCAGCGCCACCATCGCAAGACCGGTGGCGGGGCACAGCAACGCACCGGCCAAGCCGATACGCCAATCCTTGAACGACACTTCGTTCAGGCGTACGCCCAGCGCGAACAGTAGTACCGGAATCGACGCATCGCCCACCATTTTTACTGCTGTGTGCAAAGGCGTTGGCAAAGACAAGCCGCTTAGGCTGACGGCGATGCCAAGCAGCGTCGCGATCATCACCGGTGTGCGCAGCAATTGCGCGAGCCGCATACGGTGATCGAGCATATAGGCACCGAGCGAGAAGTGCAGGAACATCTCGACCAAAAACAATACCACCGCCCCCGCCAACGCCGCATCGCCGAAGGCCAACACCATGAGCGGGATGCCCATATTGCCCGAGTTGTTGAACATCATCGGCGGGACAAAGGTTTTAACCTGAATCTTGAACAGCCGCGCGAAGGGATAAGCGAGTAAACCTGAGCCCAAGACCACCGCGACACCAGCCAGTGCTAACTGGCCATAGCGCGTGAGATCAAATGATTTCGACGCCAAAGCGGCGAACACCAGCGCCGGCACCAGCACATCCATCGCGATTTGATTGGTCACGCCGAGATCGAGCCGCTTGCCTCGGCCATACCACCAGCCGAGGCCGATGATGGCGAAAACGGGAAAGAGGATGGAGAGGAGGCGCATAAGGTGTGTGATGGGGTTAAAAGCTACGGTGCATCTACTACGACAAAATTCGCCCTAACTTTTTTAACCTTGGCATGCAATTTTTCGCGCATGGCCATTGCCCATGCTGCATCATCCTCACCATCCAGGAATAGTCCCTGGTATAGCTTGGTGATTTTTTCTAGGCGGACAGCTTCGTCGTTTGTATCCCCAGTGAATAGGCGTTCGAGTGCCCAGCAATCAACCCAGCATGCGGTAGCGTCTAGTGTCAGCCGGCCTTCGCCTCGCTCAATAAGATTGTCACCTACGAGTTTGCGTAAGCGGAATAAAGTCGTCGCCAGCGCTTGTGCCGCTGAATCGCCCTCGGCTTCGGGCCACAGCGCGTCTTGCAACTTTGTTTCTGGCACGTTCCGCCCGCCGAAGGCGATCAGCGCCTTTAATAGTTCGAGCGGTTTTTTTTGCGCCTTACCGGTAAATCGCAGGGGCGCGCCATCTTTCACAACGGAGAATCTTCCTAGGGTGTAAATACGGGCGGCCCACGGCCATGCCTCGCTTAGTGGCCAGGATGGATCTGGCGTGAGCTTGTTGCGCGCGATCAGCGCGCGCACGTAGCTTGCCTCAATTCCCGCTTCGAGCGCATTCAAGCACAGCAACGCAATGACCTTAGGCGGAAAGAAAAAGAAATGCATGTAACCGTGTTCTTGCCCGAGCCGCATTCCCTGCCGCAGGTGCGCTAGGGCTTCATGCTCCCTATGCTGGTCAAATGCCACATAGGCCGAGAAGAGTTGGTAGACGTACTCGATGAGCCGATTAGCGATGCTCTCGCCCACGGCGCGCCCGGCCTGTAGATGGTGCAAAGCCTCTTCAGATCGCCCACATAAATGCAGCATCAGCCCATAGCCAAGACGCCACACGGCGATGAAGTAAGGAGCGCCCTTGGCCTCAGTGAAGTGGATTGCACTATCACAGAGCTGCAAGGCGAGAGCCGTATGACCCGCGTAGAACTTGCTCCATGCTGCCGTGGCACAGTAGTAGCCACGATCAAAAAATGGAAAATCTTTTTCCAAGCGTTCAAATTCGGCCAGAAATTTGTCTGCGCGTTCGGGTCGGGAAGAGTTCAGGCTAATCGCGGCGCCATGACAGAGAAAGATTGCGTCAAACAGGCGAATACCACTCCGCTCTGCGATGGCCAAGCCCGCCGTCACCGCGTTTAGGCAGCGTTCTTCCATACCGGTATGGAGCGCAAGCGTGGCCTCACACAGATAACCGTTTACTACGTGCATCGGCAGTTGTGTATCTCGCTGCTCAGGCGCGGGATTAAATTTACCCAGCACAAGCTCCGCCTCGGCATGCTCTCCTTGCCAGATGAGATATACACCCAGATGTAGAAGTGACATCGGCTTCATACTCATATCATTGCCCGTACGAATCATTTCGCGCACACGTTCTATTGTGGCGGGCATGCGTGGATGATTTGGCTGCCTGAATGAAAGTGCAACAAACAAGCTATGGGTGACACGCGCCCTAATCGGGGCCGGTAGCATTTCCATCTGGCTGGCGAGCTTGGTTTCAAACTCGCCTATCCATCTGTCCATCTGATACAGATCAATATATTGGTGAAAGATTGCATCCATCAGCGCAGACCAGCTTAAGGCCAGACCAACAATGTCCGCTGCTACATCGAAACGTCGATACGCCTCTTCCAGAATGGGTTGGCTCTCCAATGGGCTGGTAAAAACCTTGCCGATACCGCACCAGTAGAGCAGCCAAGGATTACTCTGTATCAAGCTCTCAGGCAGCTTGCCTATCCAGCTTGCGAGCGTTGCGATACGTCCTTGAGCCATGAGCGTGGGCGCGAATTCCAGGATCACGCCGCTAACCTTTTCCCAATCGCTTGCCTGCTCGAGTATTTCCACGGCGGCTTCAGCATCGCCTTCCGCCATCAGAATTTTCGCCGCGCTGCGCTGAAGCGAGAGCAATTCGTCGGCGCTATAGCGTATCGCCGCTTGATTCAGCAAAAATTGGCGGAACAAGGGGTGAAACTGATACAGCGGGCTATCGCTCCCATGCTGGACAGTAAAATAATTCTTGCGCACCAGTTCGCGTAAGAGCGCCTCAGCTTCTTTATGGCCAGTCAGCTCGCACACCGTGCGCGGTGACATCTTGGGTAGCAGCGCGATCTGGAGCAGCAAGTCTGCACATAACGCATCCATCTTGCGAAACACTTCACCGGCGAAGTATTCAAAAATGGCATCTTTAGGTTGATCTAAGCCTGGGCGATTGGGATCATTGCGCCCGGTGCCTTCAAGAGCAAGCATCAATCCCGCTGCCCAACCGCCAATCCGCGCATGCAGCGCCACCGCCGCGCTATCAGACAATAGTTTTACGCCCTGTAATTTCGCAATCCCCTGCGTCTCTTCGGGGCTGAGCGTAAGATCGTCGGCGCCGATAATCGTCAGTGCGTTGTTTGCACGCAGGCGCGCCAGTGACTGGGGGCAGCAATTTCGACTGACTAGGACGATATGCCCGCCCTCCGGCATTTCTTCACACGCGTCACGCACGATCTCATGCAGCAGCGAGGTGTCGGCTACTTCTTGATAATTGTCCAACACCAGCACAAAGGGTGATTCGAGGCCCGCAAACAATTCACGAAAATAACTACGGCTAAAGCTCGCCACGCCAAAGGCAAACTCGGGTGTCAAATCAGGTAGCGGCTCCGCATCCGGCGCACGGTGGCTTGCAGCCGCGCGACCGAGGTAGTGAAAGAATGTCGCCACATCATCATCCCCTGCATCGATTTGGTACCAGATGCAGCGCAAGTTCCGAAACCCAATGTAACTGGAAATCAACGTGGACTTGCCAGCTCCAGGCGGCCCACTTACAACAGTCGCGACCTGTTGCTGTCTCGCAGCGTCGATCAAGTCAAACAGGCGCGACCGCTGATAAACCGCCGCCAAGCGGGGCCGAGTGATCTTTGCGATTGGGGCAAGTGCTGACATGGCGCCCCCTCCCAAGGGCAAACCGTGGCGCAGGTTAGGTTATCTGTTCAATCTGCACCGAGCATGGCTTGATGTGCGTTTCTTATTCGTTTTAGCGAGTGGAGTTCAGCCTCGGCCCGAGGCAGCTCAATTTTGCATATTGAGTTGCCGGCCAGGCACTCAAAAGCTTTGAGAGGCATTTATTCCACAAGGATATCAAGGGTATATCAAGTTCCCAACAAAACATAGGGGCACCCAACATCACTTCGGGCCTGAATGGCCGGCGCATTGGAGTCGGGAATCCGTACTCAATCTGTAATGCGCCTTGAGATATGGTTACCAGCCAAAGCGGATTGAGTCCGTCACGGGGATGGCATGAACTGTTATACACACCAGGATATGGTCGCGGTTGCCGCTTGTTCGGCGGGATGTGGCCGCGCACTTTGCGGGGTGTGCGCTACGCGCTATGACCCGCCAACGTGTGTGGCATGTGCGGCCAAGCTTGGTAGGTCGCTACAAGAAAAAGTTTTGGATCAGACCGATGGGTTGCAGGAAGGCCCGCACGAAGTACGCATAATTTAGCAACACTTAAAAATATTGAGCCGGCACACAACTTGATAAGCCAGGGGAGAAAACCAAATGAACACAGACACCACCCAACCCAATCACAACCGGTATCTAGGATTGCTGCGTTCGCTGGAAGGTTTGCGAAATGGCACAGCTATTACCCTGTTGATTGGTTCTTCCGTCATTGCCGCGATATTGTTCTTCGTTGGAGTTTCACTTGGAAGGGGGGGGGTGTTGTTATTCGGCTTGGTTGCATACGTTATTTCGGCCATTGGGGTTTCTGCGGCTGGTGGTGTGCTTATGGATTCGGCCCGCAATATCTCACGGCGTTCGATGGGAGACGCCATTGTTGTCGGGGTCGTGGATCTAGTGAAAATCCTAGGCCTCACTATCATGGGGGTGCTTGCTTTAGCTGTTTACCTGATAGTGCTTGCCATCGTTCTCTTTCTTTGCAAGATACCTGGATTAGGGCCGGTGTTATTTGGCTTGCTGTTACCCATACTGGTCATTTTGAGTGCGCTGGTTGTCAA
>JAUXTZ010000385.1 GCA_030681095.1 Burkholderiales bacterium | reverse complement strand
CAAACGATAGTCGCCGCCGGCAAAGAGATACCACTCGCAGCAGGCATTCTTTGTCTGGCTCTCTTGCGCACGGGTAGTTTGCAGCATCGCGCCGCCGGGCTCGATGGAATCCGGGCCAAAGCCGGTCATGCGGCTGCCGATTCGGACGATACCGCCGACGCGCGCCAGCCTCATCACCGTGCCCAAGGTGATGCCCGCGTGCGGCACGATCTGGATGGTGCTGGTGCCGAAGCGGCGCTTTTGCAGATAGGCGGCCATGATCGCCGGCTCATTGGGGATTTGATTCGACCAACCCTTAGGCTGCGCCGCCCCGACCAGCTTATGCCAAGCGGACTGCACTGGTTTGCCCAGCGCAGCCGGACCGACCATGCCGATATCCAGTTCGACGGTATCCAAGCGGTTGCCGCGGACACGTTGCACAACGCTGCCCAGGTATAACCATGCGGCCCAGGGTCGATCGAACGGCTGACTCCCGGTGATGCCGATATCCTTGGGGGTATAGATGTTCTGTCCGATGAAAAATCCAAGATGGTTTCTCGGGGTCTCGCCATCTGGCCCTTCCCTGCCCATCACGTCGAGAATGGCTTCCGGGATAGGCTTGAGGAGAGCCCCCAGCAGCGGAATCTCGCCGCCGCCGCCCAGTTTAAAACCGTTGGTGTAATACCGATCGGAGCCGGCGAGTACATCGTTTTCAATAAACACCTGAATCTGCGGGCGCGTGACTTCTTCTTTGATGGTGGCGAGGGTGATCGGCTCGTCCTCAGCACGCGCCGACGTCCCCGCAACCAACAGCGCTAGTGCGAGAACAGGGAGAAGATGGCGGAGGGGCAACGGTAAACGCATTGGGAGCACCAGGCCTGGTGCGGGGTCAGAGATTCGAATAAGGCTATTCTACCCGGACGAGAGGACCTGAACTATCGGATCCGCTTGGTGATTTAAAATCGGATAGCTTTGCTCAGCAGCCAGCCCGGATCTTGCGTTAACATTCGAGCGGAGAGGTGAACACCATGAGCAAATCCATTAAAGCGGCACTGTGGTCCGGACTGGTTTTTCCTGGGGCGGGGCATCTGTATTTGAAGTGCTACGGGCGCGGCATCGGCTTGATCGCAGTGAGCGCGTTCTGTCTTTTTATCATCATCTCAAAATCAACCGAACAGGCCATGGCCGTGCTGGAGAAAATCGAGGCCGACGGCGGGATGGTCGACCCGAGCCGTGTTTTGGCGCTAGTGTCCCAGGCGTCGACTTCAGTTGGCACGCCCACGCTGACTATCGCAACGATGGTTATAATCGCGTGTTGGGTTGTTGGGGTAGTGGACGCGTATCGCTTGGGGAAGCGCTAGTATTTTATTTCCCCGCTAGTCGTTCCCCGCCGATTTTCATGGTGCGGTGCAGGCCCATGAGGGCGGCGAGCACACACTGAGAATCGGCGTAGGTTTGTCTGTCATTGCACAGCTCAACTAATTCCAGTATCCATTCAAACTAAAAGGGTATTTTTCAAATTAAATTATCGGCTTACCTCATTTAGCACTGCTATATTTCGTTTATGAATATTGCTTAGAGAAAAAAATGCGTGATGATGTTAAGTTCGAATTGTTTGGGCAACTCGACAAGAATGTGCCCTTGTCCGAAAAGCTAAATGCCATTCATGCGTCTTTGCATAGCCGATTTGAATTTGTGCATCGCATTTCTGTGGTGGTCTATGACGCCGAAACGGACATGTTGTCGACTTATCTATCCAGCAGCGATCATCCCGAACTACTCAAAACCTATCAGTACAAATTGGCGGAAGCCACGTCGCTGGTCAATATTTTGCAAACGGGTAAGCCGCGCATCACGGATGACCTGTCTGTATTTAGCCATAGCGAGAAATATCACACCAAACGCTTGCTCGAAGCCGGTTACCGATCAAGCTATACCATCCCGATGTTTTACAAGGATGAGTTCTATGGCTTTGTCTTTATAAATTCACATGAAACAGCCTGTTTTACGCCGGAGGTGCTGGCCCATCTTGACCCAATAGCGAGTGTCATTGCGCTGAACGTGATTCTGGAAATTCGCGCCATGAGCACGTTAAAAGCCACCATGAAAACGGCGCGCCATATTACCAGCCATAGAGACTGTGAAACCGGCGCGCATCTGGAGCGGATGTCCCGCTACGCACGGCTGATTGCACGCAGCCTGGCCAGCGAATTTCAATTAAGCGACGCTTATATCGAGCAGTTATTTTTATTCGCGCCTTTGCACGACATTGGGAAAATCGCGATACCTGATCGCATTCTATTAAAGCCGGGCCCTTTGACCGAGGAAGAATATAGCGTGATGAAAACGCACACCACAAAAGGCCTGGATATGATCGAATACATGCTGGAGGTTTTTGGCTATAAAGATATTTCGAATATCGCCGTCCTGCGAAATATTGTTAACCACCATCACGAATCTTTCGACGGTAGCGGTTATCCGGCAGGATTAGTGGGGGAGGCTATTCCGATTGAAGCTAGGATTGTTGCTGCAGCCGATATTTTTGATGCCTTGACCAGTGTCCGGCCTTATAAGGCCGCCTGGAGCAGCGAAGCAGCGTTCGAAGAGTTGCATCGCCTGGCCGGTAAAAAGCTGGATAGCAAATGCGTCGCCGCCTTGGATTCAAACCGTGCGGGGCTTGAAGCTATCAAGGCGCAATTTCGTGAATCCGTGTATGGTTAAATTCTTCGTTGGCTATCGGCCCTGCCGCCATTCAGCTTTCCATAAATGGTTCAACTCCGCCATAAGGCTAGCGGACGGCTGGCCGATGAAGGTGATGCGGCCGCGTTCGTAAATCTTGCCATATATCCGTCCCTGGGCCGGCGCGTAGAGCAGTACGATATTGTTGTCGCCACAGTCGTGATTCTTACATGCACTGGCCAGGATGTATTCCACGCCACCAATCGTGATCTTTTTATTGGTCGGACTCGGCCCATCTAAAGTAGCCAGCCAACCCAAGTTGCGCTTAGCGCCAAGCGCTTGGTAGTAAGCGGATTTAATTCGTGCGTCGTACAGCAAGCCCGGCGCGCTAAGTTCGGTGAGCGCATATTTCCGTGTCGAGGGTGTGGGCTCGGCGACTTTATTTTCTTTAGCGCCACACAGGCGGTACTTGTAAGCCAGCATGGCCGGGCCGAGACTCGACCTCACCTTGGGGTCGCCATCGAGCGTGATGTATTGCCCAGATGCATCGCGATAAACAATGCCGAGCAACTGCATGCCGGAAACCTCGCTCAACAATGCCACCTGATACTTTGGCGGCGGGGACTGTCCGAAATAGGAATGTGCCGCCTCCAGCTTGTTTCCGGCCATGCGCTGATTGCCCTTGAGCACAACCAGCGCCTGGGGAAACACCGTCACCCTCGGGGATGCGCGGTTTTTGCAGTCGGATAAATAGGTGCCGCCATACATTTTCATCATGTCCGCATCCAGGGCGGCAATGGCCCGAGTCGGCAAGACGCTCCATGCGGCTAGAGCGATTGCGGCGTAGCGACGCTTGTGTGTGTTCATAATAATTCCCCCACCTGTTGCGTAAGGCTTTGAAAATGCGGGTAGCGGTGCCCCATGGCAGGGCACTATAGCCAGGCTATGAAAACAGTTTAGTAGGTCTACACTACAATGTAAGGCGTATTAAAGACCTGATCCGCTGAGTGAAGGCCAGTTTCTTTCCTTAAATCTTGATTGCGAAAGCAGCCGACAATGCAGCTTTTTATCTCTTTAAACGCATGGGGAACCCCAGCGTTCGAAGTAATCCTTAAAAATGAGATTGAGCAAATGGATGCTGCATTGCTTCCCTTGCAGCAGGGCTTAGCGCAAAGCAGCTATACCGATGGCGCAAATCGCAGCGTGATGATCATCAGTGTTACTGAGGGGGCAGGGTTTATTCGTGTCAAAACCGGTATTTTTTATACAGGGATGATTGCCGGGTGCAGTTGTGCAGACGATCCCACGCCCATGAGTGAGCTCGCTGAGTACTGTGAAGTGCAGTTTGATATCGACCAAATAACGGCGGAAACTACTGTAACGCTGTTGGAGGAATGAACCTCGAATTCGAATCTACCTTACTTTTATAGGAGGGAAAAATGCGAAAAATTGGGTTGTTTTGTTTCACGATATTGCTGTGTTTGGCTGCGCCTGCTTGGGCTGCCAGCCCCGGCGCAAATGCGCCATCTGCCGGCTCGGCACAGGCGTTGAATGACGCGCGGGGTGATGTGGGGAAAGCAAAGTCCCGGGTGAAAGCGGCGGATGCGGCTTATAAGTCCGCGCGCGATCGCGTGCTCGATCTACGAGAGGAGCGGGATCGGCTTTCAAATCATGTTGGCAACGCGGAGCGCAGAAAAATTCAAACTACCAAGAGTTGGTCCAAGCGTGCTGACGCCGCCGCTACGGATGATGTGCGCGATTCCAGAACCGAGTTAAACCGGGTAAATCGTGCCGAAGCGCGGGCAAGCACCCGGCTGGATGAGGCCACCCAGGAGCAAGAATCCGCAAGAAAGGCGCTCGCCAGCGCCGAGAAGCGCTATAAGGCGCTGGGCGGCAAGTGAAGAGAAAATTCAGTAGCTAGCCATATTCTTCGGCACCGAAGTGAACCTGCAAAATTTGATCTATGGTTGCTATACTGTATTTGATGATTTCAAATTGCCTAAGGCATTGAATCGTTAGGACAGGATGTATGTTTTGGGAAACAGGCATCCCGCGGTTGAACCTTAACTCTTAAGAAAGAGGCCATCGTGAAAACTAATCTTTTGTTTTGTGCTTTGTTAGGGGTTTTTGCCGCGTCTTCGCCGGCGTACGCGTTTGGCGAATTCGAGCAAGGCAAAGGGGGCAGCGGAGTCAGTGGGGGGTCGGGGCCTTCCGGGGATACGTCGAATGCAACCCCGAGCGGCTCATCCGATTCGGGCAAGCCTGTTTTGGAACGTTGCAACAAGCCGCTCGGAACGATGGCGGTGGCAGAACCACAGGACTATGTTATGCAAGCGCTGCAGCAGGCTGGCCTGCCTAAACCGAATGGTCTGATTCGCATTATTGTTCAGCAGTCCAATTGCTTCCTGGTGGTTGAGCGCGGCGTTGCCATGCAGAATATTCAGCAAGAGCGCGCTTTGGCGGATGGCGGGCAATTGCGTAAAGGCTCGAACATGGGCAAGGGGCAGCTGGCGACGGCGGATTACGTGATGACGCCGGAGGTAGTATTCAAGAATAATGATGCCGGCGGGGTTGGCGGCATTCTCGGCGGTTTGTTCGGATCGGTTGGCGCCGTTATCGGCGGGTCGCTTAAATTCAAGGAAGCGCAAACCACGCTGACTGTCGCTGACACCCGATCCGGGATTCAGGTTGCATCCGCGACAGGCGCGTCGCAAAAGACCGACTTTGCGCTCGGCGGCTTGCTGGGTGGCGGCGGTGTCGGATTGGGGCTGGGTGCGTATGAGAACACCGCCGAAGGCAAGGTGGTGGCGATGGCTTTTCTGGATGCCTATAACAGCGTGGTGAAAGCCATTCGGGGCAGCGGAGAAATGCAACGCACCGATAAAACGCTGAAACAGGAAGCGGGTACGGTCGCAAAGGCGGGCGAGGTGGCAGGTCAAGGTGACGTATTTTCACCGAAGATCAATGGCGTGGTGCTCTATGACAAACCCAGCGCCAACGCTAGGACTTTAACCAAGCTTAAAAAAGAAGACGAAGCCATCGCTTCCGGCCAGGAAGAGGGCGATTTCATCAAGGTGCAA
>JAUXTZ010000364.1 GCA_030681095.1 Burkholderiales bacterium | reverse complement strand
CGTTTTTTTTCGGAAAAAGCCCAACTGCTTTTTTTGTTTCGAACGCACCCTGCGTAGCCGCAGCGAGTAGCAATATTTTTATAGGAGAAAGCCATGCATAACTACCTTTATGTCGCTCTGATCGGCCTGTTCGTTTCATCCGCTTGGGCGGAAACACCCAAGGATATGCCCAAGCGAAAATCCGGCTTATGGGATCTGAGCATGAAAATGGATGCCGGCCCCGCGCCCATGCGCATGCAGCAATGCGTCGATGAAAAATCAGACGACCTGATGCAGCAGCAGGGCGAGAAGCAGACGAAGGCGAACTGTTCGAAAAATACCTTCAGCAAAACAGGCAATCGCGTCACTTCCGAATCAGTGTGCAAAATAGGGGAAACCACCGCCACTACCAAGGCGGTGTTTAGCGGTGATTTTTCGACCGCCTATCGCGGGGAAATACACAGCAGCTACAGCCCACCCATGCATGGCATGAAAGAATCAAACCAGACTATTGAAGCCAAGTGGCTCGGGCCGTGCAAGGTGGGGCAAAAGCCGGGTGATGTGATGATGCCAGGCATGGGCACGATGAACCCGGCGGAGATGATGAAAAATCTGCCCAAGGGCGTGGGCGGACGTTAACGCCACCCTTTCTTATTATTTAGCCTATAGGTGCACAACATGAAAAAGCTTCATTCCCCGCTCGCGCTGATGTTGCTGTGTGTTTTATTGGGCGTGGCGGCCCCGGCCGTGGCGAAGAAGCCCGCCAGGCCAGATGCGACGCCGGTGGCGGTGCCTGACGCCCCTGCGCTGGGCGAAGCCGCGAAGTCGGCGCTGGCGAAGGTGAACAATCGCGTCGCCCACATCGATACCAACGGCTTGAAAGCCTTGCTGCAAGCAAAACCGGAAACGGTGGTGATCGATGTGCGCAACCCGGAGGAGTTGACGCTGCTCGGCGGCTATATCGGCACGGCGTATTTCTACAACATCCCGCGCGGCCAGCTGGAGTTTCAGATCGATACCTTCGTCGCCGACAAGAAAAGACCGGTGGTGGTCTACAGCAACTACAACCAGCGCAGCCCGCTTGCGGCGGGGGCGCTGATGCAACTGGGTTACACCAATGTGAAGAATTACGCGGACGGATTCTTCGCGTGGAAGCGCGCCGGCTTGCCGGTGAAATACGCCGACAAGGCGCTAGATTCCTTCCTCTACAGCAAGCCGCAGGAAGTAATTCCGGGCGTTTGGTCGGCGATCGGCGCGACTGCGCCCCAGACCTATGAGAACTCCGGGCACAACAATAATCTGTCTTTCGTGATCACCGAGGACGGTGTGCTGGTCATGAACGGCGGGGCGAACTATCTGCTGGCGCAGTCGCTGCATGAGGAAATCAAAAAGCTGACCAAGCAGCCGGTCAAATATGTCGTACTAGAGAATGCGCAGTCGCACGCCATCATGGGCGCCGGCTACTGGAAGGCGCAGGGCGCGATCATCATCGCGCATAAGGACGCGGCCCATGTTATCCAGCAGGATGGCGACAAGCTGCTGGAAGCCACGCGCGCGCGCCTGCGCGACAAGGCCTTCAAGACCGAAGTAGTCATGCCGGACAGGGTTTTCGAGGACAAGCTGGAACTGAAACTGGGTTCCTGGAAATTCGAGGTGCTCCATCTCGGCCCGGCGCACAGCCCCGGCGACATCATGGTGTGGGCACCCGAGAAAAAGCTGGTGATTTCGGGCGACATGGCTTTCCACGAACGCATGCTGCCCCTGTTCGACGACACCAACACCGCCGCCTGGATCAAGACCTGGGACCGCTTCGAAGCCTTGGGCGCGCAAACCATCATCCCAGGTCATGGGCGTCCGACCACTATCCCAGAGGTCACCAAGTACACAAAAGATTATCTGGTTTACCTGCGCGCGAAGGTAGCCGAGGTGATTAAGAACGGCGGTTCTTTGCAAGACGTCTACAAAGTGGACCAGTCACCGTATGCCCACCTCGACACTTACGATGAATTGGCTCGCGTGAATGCCGGCATGGTCTTCCGCGCGATGGAGTTTGAGTAAAGCGCTCATTAAAAAATAGAAAATTGGGGGAGGGCGAAAAATAGCCTCAGCTTGACCCTGAATTTCCCTCTATATCATGTTATAAAAACGGCAGTACAAAACCACCATAACAAGCTTCAAGCCTAGGGCGATGACCCGCTCTCCGCTTTTGCCGAATAGGCGGGGAGGCTGTTGTGCATACCGCATGGAGCACCAATGAACGAAACCACAAACGAGCCAGCCACCGAGACCGCCGAGCCGCCGCGTGCCCACCGTGCGCGCACTTCGCGCCACCGCACCGAGCATAGCGGCATACCGAGCAAAAAAAGTCAGCGCCTGATGTTGGCTGCGGCGCTGGCTGTTTCGCTCCTACTGCTGCTCGTGGTCAGCGTGATTGCGGGAATCCGCATCGATGGCCTCACGCGTGATATTCAAACCGCGCAAGCGGAGTTGTTTCAAGCAAAACAAACGCTCGAGAAAACCATGCCGGAGCTGCAGCAGGCGCGCAAGGAACTCGGCAACCTGATCAAGGGGGAATTCCCCCATTTGCGCGAGCTGGCGCCGGACAAGGTAATCAAGCTGGATGCCGGCTACGTCAAGAATATCGTGTTCACCGTGCTCCAGAAAAATGGGAAACCTCTGTATGAATACCGGCTGATTATGGAGAATACGAGCGACAGCATGGTGCGTCCGGACGCGCGCGTCTTCGTGTTTAATCATCGCGGCGCACAGATCGGCATGGGCGAGATCGCCGACCGGGGGGATATGGTTCCCGGTGAAAGCCGCTCCTATTCATCCGTCGTCGAGCGATTCATCGATGAGGAGCCGCGCTATTTTTACGTGTGGACGCGCGGGAAACGAAAATCGGAAATCCCCGCGAAATAATTCCAACACGCGTGAACCACGCTGCTGCGCCTTTACCTTCACCGCGCCCTCTCTTGCAGGGCTAAGCTACCATGATCCCCTCAAATAAATCCCAGCTCCGATCGGTCGCCGTCGTCGGCGGCGGCCCGGCCGGGCTGATGGCGGCCGAGACGTTAATGCAGGGCGGTGTGCAGGCCGATGTTTATGACGCGATGCCGTCAGTTGGGCGCAAGTTTTTGATGGCGGGCAAGGGCGGCATGAATATCACGCACGCCGAACCCGCCGCAGCTTTCCTCGCTCGCTATGGCGCTCGCCGGGCGCAGATTCAACCGTGGCTGGATGTTTTTGGCCCCGATGCGCTGCGGCAATGGATACACACGCTCGGCATTGATACTTTTGTAGGAAGCTCGGGCCGTGTGTTCCCCACCGACATGAAAGCGGCGCCTCTGTTGCGCGCCTGGCTGCATCGATTGCGCGTGGGCGGCGTGCGTTTCCACGTGCGTCATCGCTGGCTCGGATGGAACGATCAAGGTGCGCTGCGTTTCGCCACGCCCACGGGTGAACAGTGCATCGCGGCCGATGCGGTGGTGCTGGCGCTCGGTGGCGGCAGTTGGGCGCGGCTGGGTTCCGATGGTGCTTGGGCGCCGTTGTTGGCGCAGCGTGGCGTGGGGGTCGAAGCGTTGCGGCCTGCCAATTGCGGCTTCGATGTCGGATGGAGTGAACATTTCAGTTCGCGTTTTGCCGGGCATCCGGTCAAGCCGGTGGTGATAAGCCACACGGATCGCGCCGGTGTGAGCCATCGCAAAAAGGGTGAATTCATTGTCACGGCAAGCGGGGTGGAGGGGAGCTTGATCTACATTTTATCCGCAGCGTTACGCGATGAGATTGCCGCGAGTGGCAGCGCACTCATTCATCTCGATTTGCTCCCGGATAAAGCATTGCAATTCGTCATGGATGAAGTGGCGCGGCCTAGAGGTTCGCGCTCGCAAGCCAGCCACCTGCAAAGCCGGCTTGGCCTGAAGGGCGTCAAAGCCGGCTTGCTGCGCGAATTGGCGCCGGCGCAAGACTACGCTCAGCCTGCCCGTCTTGGGGCAGCGATCAAGGCACTGCCACTGCGCCTGATCGCCCCCCGCCCGCTGGATGAAGCCATCAGCAGCGCAGGTGGCGTTAGCTTCGAAGCGCTCGACCCGCAATTGATGCTCCGCACCTTGCCAGGGGTGTTCTGTGCGGGCGAGATGCTGGACTGGGAAGCGCCCACCGGCGGCTACCTGCTCACTGCCTGCTTCGCAAGCGGACGCGCGGCGGGTAGGGGTGTATTGTCTTGGTTGAAAGCCCTCCACCCAAGCTAAACGAACTGATGATGGAATTTATTCAGATCCTTCTGCATTTCGATCACTATCTCGATACGGTGATCATCAATTACGGCACGATGATTTATCTGCTGCTGTTTGCCATCGTATTTTGCGAGACGGCGCTGGTGCCGCTGTTTTTTCTGCCGGGTAACCCGCTGATCTTTATCAGCGGCGCATTTTGTGCTACGGGTCAGATGAATATTTGGCTGGTGATGGCGATACTGTTTAGCGCCGCGGTGACCGGCAGCGTGGTCAACTACCGCATCGGCAGCGTCATCGGCCACAAAATATTTAGCCGCAATTACCAATGGCTGGATCAGGCATCGCTGCTTAAAACGCATGCTTTCTATGAAAGCTACGGCGGCATGACTTTTTTGCTCTCGTTGTTTATTCCGGTTGTACGTAGCTTCGCGCCACTGGTCGCCGGCGTGGCGGAGATGACCTTTGCTAAATTCTTGATGTTTGTCGCGGCAGGCGCGGCGGTATGGGTTGGGCTACTGGTTTCGGGCGGCTATTTCTTCGGCAATATCCCGCTCATTCACGATCACCTGAACAGCATCATGTTGCTTGGCATTGGCGGCGGCGTGGGTGCGCTGGTGCTGAGTGGATTGTGGCGCGCTTACCGCAAACGACTGAATCCTAAAATAGACATTTAATACCCCGCCCCTTTGGGCCTACAACTGATGTCCGGTATCCCCACGGTTCCTTTT
>JAUXTZ010000363.1 GCA_030681095.1 Burkholderiales bacterium | reverse complement strand
CCGAGCAGCGCGCCGCGGTCAAGCACCTCGATGGCCCGCTGTTGGTGCTCGCCGGGGCGGGCAGCGGCAAGACGCGCGTCATCACGCACAAGATCGCTTATCTCATCAGTGAATGCGGCTTCCAGCCCGCCAATATCGCCGCGATTACCTTTACCAATAAAGCTGCACGTGAGATGCGCGAGCGGGTGACAAAGCTGCTCCCGGGGAAATCCAGCAAGGGGCTGACGGTCACCACCTTCCATTCCCTGGGCATGCAGATTCTGCGCCAAGAAGCCAAACTCATCGGCTACAAAACCCAGTTCTCCATTCTCGATGCCGCCGATAGCTTGCATGTGCTGTCCGACATCATGAAGACCACCGACAAGGCCGAATTGAAGCGCGTGCAAGGCCGCATTTCGCGTTGGAAAAACGATATGATCGCGCCCGAACAGGCAGCGATGAACGCGGAAAATGAAGCCGAGCATGCCAGCGCGAAACTCTATCAACGCTACCAGGACACGCTACGCGCCTATCAAGCGTTTGATTTTGACGATCTGATCCGCGTGCCGGTGGAGTTGCTGGAACGCGAAGCGGACGCGCGCAGCAAGTGGCAAGACAAGCTGCGCTATCTCTTGGTGGACGAATACCAAGACACCAATAGCTGCCAATATCGCCTGCTGAAACAATTAGCCGGGCCGCGCGCCGCCTTTACCGCCGTGGGCGACGACGATCAATCCATCTACGCCTGGCGCGGCGCAAATGTAGAAAACCTGCGCCTGCTGCGCGATGAATTCCCGCGCCTGGAAGTAATCAAACTGGAGCAAAACTACCGCTCCACCGTGCGCATTCTGGAAGCCGCCAACCATCTCATCGCGCACAACCCCAAGCTGTTCGAGAAAAAACTCTGGAGCGAGCTGGGTTATGGCGAGCCGATTCAAGTCATCGCCTGCAAGGATGATGCAGAAGAAGCCGAAAACATTGTGCGCCGCATGATGGCGCAGCGCTTTGAGAAGCGCGGCAAATGGTCAGATTACGCGATCTTGTATCGCGGCAACCATCAAGCGCGCATCTTCGAGGAAAAGCTGCGCGCGGAGCACATCCCCTATCTGCTCTCCGGCGGCCAATCTTTTTTCGAGCGCACCGAGATCAAGGACATCATCGCTTACTTGCGGCTGATCTTGAATTCGGACGACGACCCAGCTTTCATCCGAGCCGTCACCACACCGAAAAAGGGCATCGGCGCAACGACCTTGGAAAAACTCGGCGGCTACGCTGCCAGCCGCAACCTGAGCCTATTCGCCGCCGTATTCGAAGCAGGGTTTGTCTCCCAAGTGCAAGCCAAGCAACTCGAATCGCTGACCGAGTTCTGCACCTTCATCAACAATATCGAATACCGCGCCACGCGCGAACCGGCGGGCGAGGTGTTGAAAGACATGCTGCGCGCCATCGGCTACGAGCTGTATTTATTCGACGGCGATGAAGAGCGGCTGGCCAAGGCGCGCTGGGAAAACGTCACGCAATTCACCGACTGGCTCGCACGCAAAGGCGAGGAAGATGAAAAAACCCTGCTCGAACTCGCGCAGACCGTGGCGCTGATCGCCATGATCAACAACGAGGAGGAGGAAGCCGACGCGGTGCGCCTCTCCACCCTGCACGCCGCGAAGGGCTTGGAATTCCCCCACGTATTTTTGGTCGGCGCGGAAGAAGGCATCCTGCCCCACCGCGAAAGCATCGAGAACGGCCAAGTGGAAGAAGAGCGGCGGCTGATGTATGTGGCCGTCACCCGCGCGCAACAAAGCTTCACCGTGAGCTATTGCGAAAAACGCAAACGCGCGCGCGAACTGCAAAGCTGTGAGCCCTCGCGCTTCATTGCGGAATTAGGCAGCGAACATGTGCGCAACCAACAATCCACGCAAGACCCCGTGGCCGCGAAGAAGGATGGCAATGCGCGCCTGGCACAATTGAAAGCGATGCTAGCGACGAAGACACCGGAAGAATAGGCGGGGGCTGGCTCCGCAGCTTTGCTGCCGCAGAATACGATCAACTTTCGGATGAACCTTCCATCAATTTTTGGTAAGCGAGGCTGTGCAATAGCAGGATATCTGCTTGCTGCAATTCGTTGAATTGCACGCCGTGATGGATATTCTGTTTATTCTCTCCTTCCGCATCTTCGACATGGGTAATCGAACGGATGATGCCATTGGTTTCGATATACCCATCAATCGGCCCGAGTTTAACGCGAAAGGTTACTTGAATCGTCTCGCCGATTTTCCCTATTGTCTGTGTCGCGGCAATCAAGGCACCGGTCGGACTGACATTGACGATGAGGCAAGTCAAATTTTCGGCATCTGCATTGTCGAGCGCTTGGGCCGTGGCAATCAGGTTTACCGCTAAGCGTTTTGTGCTGCGAATCTCGACACCATGTAGTTGCTTGGGGTAGCTGAGATGCAGATAGGGGGCGGGAACATTGCAGGCGCGGATGACGTTCGCTGTGAAGCCGAAAGCCGTCTTGCCGGTGAAGGCGCGCACGACAAAATTTTGGCCTTCGCGAATGAACAGCACCTTTTCATCAACGGTTGGGGTGGTCACGAATAGACTCACACCTTTGATATGTCCAAGGTATTTTGCGAAGTATCGCTCAGAGTTTTGCTCCGACGCGTTTTGCAATTGCAGCCGACTACCCACCTGCAACTTCATTTCTTCAAAATCGTAGCTGCTATCCATGCCCGTATTTTCCTCGCCCGTTGCGATTGGCATGGCCAGGGCAACGCCTTGCGCAGGGACTGCCGCACTTTTCGGCAGGCGGAATAAGCCTTTTTTTATCAGCCCTTCGAACTGTTGGTGGGTCTCGATAATCTGGCCGGCACGCAATAGCAGGTTTTGGTTTTTATCATAGATCGCCCAAGGCAAGGGCTTGCCTATCGCTAAATCAATGTGTCGTAATGGTATGGGTTTCATGGGATTTGTGTAATTCGACAATGCCTAAGGACATTTACGGCTTTTCGGACTAATAATTTAGGGGTTTTTTCAAGGGGCCGAGGCAGGATATCCGTCAAAAAGCGAATGTGCTCAGCATGGCATCAGGTTGGAGCCGGTGTTTTCGATGCACGCAACTTCACGTAAATCGGGTCAGACTGACCTGTGCCGTCTGGTTTTTATTGCAAACTGGAATCAGTCGAAGGCATGGACGATCTGTCCAAGCTCCTCCTTGGTGTCATGTAGCAGTGCTATGCAGCTCTCGCTCTGTAGATTGAGACGGGTAAGCGCCAGCGGCGCCGCTTCCCAATCTAGCTCATGGATTTTGCCGGCATGGTAGAGGCCATCGAGAAAATCAGCGGCGGTGACAATGTCGGTCAAATCTGCTGGGCCGCGGTGGGTGCGTTGGGTATCCCGATGATCTCTGACGGCAAGGTCGATTTCTTCAGGAATTTCCCAGCTTTCCAGGATGGCTTCACCGACATCGGCATGCCATCGGTCCACGACTTCCCATAGGGCTGCTTCATTGTTGAATAGGTCGGGATAGTCGCGCGCGCGATTCAAAATATAAAATTTGCCGATATCATGCAGCAGCCCCGCCAGCATCGCGGTATCCGCGTTAATCCGCGTCAGTTTTTTTGCACTCACGAAGGATAGTGCGGCAACCCGAATGCTGCGTTTCCACAGGCCTTCGATGACCGGCGGGGTAACACCGTGGGCCTTGCCCTCCATCAATTGCCGCATGCCGACTGAGATGGCGACGTTTTGCACCATCGTATAACCCAGACGCACCACGGCGATATGCAGATCGGAAACCGGTTTGCCGCCCATACTGAAGGCGGCGGCATTGCACAAGCGCAATAGCTGGGCGGACAAGACCGGTTCGGCGCCGACGATGTGCACTATTTTATCGGTGGAGGCGTTGGGGTCGTGCAACGCTTGCCGGATACGCATGGTGATGTTGATCGAAGTCGGGAAAATCAATTTTTTTGAGGACAGCTCTGTCGCCAGGCCTTCGATAAATTCGAATCCGCTGGATTGTCCCGCTCGCGGCGCAGCAGTGACCGGCGCGGGCTGATGCGCGATTTCCCGTTTGGGTGCGGCCGGCGCTGGCGCTACGCTTTTTTGCGGAGCCGTTTCCGTGCTGACCTTTTCGGGTGCAGGTGTTGTTTTGGGTCGCTGCTGAACCGCCGCCAAGATGTCATTGAATACGCGTTGGGGATGTATCTCTTTCATGCAATTGAAGTGCCCGAGCGGACATTCGCGCTGCAAACAGGGGCTGCACGGCAGCTTGAGGCTAATAATCCGCACTTGGTTGGACAGCGGTGGGGATACGCCGGGGCTAGTTGAGCCGTAGAGTGCAAACAGCGGCTTACCGAGCGCGGCGGCAACATGCATCAAGCCGGAGTCGTTCACGACCGCGGCACGTGCGACGGCGAATAGGTCAACGGTCTCGGCAAGGTCGGCTTTGCCGCACAGGTTATGGAACTTGCGAGTTTTCCCGTGGCCGTCCCGGATTGAGGTCTTGACGCGCGCGACCATAAATAGTCGTTCAATTTCCGCGCCAATTTCCACCTCTTCATCGGCGCCAAGCAGCCAGATTTCGTAGCCTACTCCAGCCAAATTCCACGCCAGCTCGGCGAAGTGATGTGCCGGCCAGCGCCGGGCCGGGCCGCCTTCCGCACCGATGCACAAGGCCACCACGGGACTGGTCGGGGCGAGGACCAGCTTGGCGAGCGTTGCGCGCACATGGCTCATCTCGGTGCGCAGGCGGGGATGATCAATCGGGCGATGCGAGTCGATATGGCGGCGCCCTGCCAAGGAAGCGAAGCGCTCCACGGTCAGCGCCTTTTTATCCTGGCTGCGCACGTCAGTCAGCAGAATGGAGCGCATCGCCCCGCTGAAACCGGTGCGCAATGGAATGCCCGCAAGAAACGGAATCAGCGCGGCTGTAAACGAGCTGGGCAGAACGATGGCGCGAACGTAGCCTTCGCGCTTCAGATGTCGCGCCAAGCGCCAACATGCCTTGATACTGAAATGTCCGTCAGCGAGCGGGCTAGGAATAGCGCGCCCGATTTCCGCCATGCGCCACAGCAAAGGAACGATCGCGGCGGGTGCGAGTACATCAATCGCCGCATCGGGATGCTGCTCACGCAAGCGCCGCAACAAAGGTTCAAGCATCATGGCGCCGCCGATCGAGGCGGGGGAAATAACCAGGATTTTCAGCATGGGGCTTTTCATCGCGCGGTACGCAAGGCTGCGTGGGCGACAATACTCAGACTATTTGTTGCGATCATCGCAGCGAACATTGGGGCCCTTTGACGCTTATGGCTTCGCATGTAACCATTAGAATTGGCATTTGCTTACCGATCGCCCATATTAAATCAAATCCTGATTAGCAATGTAAGTCAGCCAGTTTAAAATGAAGCGCGCGCCCCTTTACCTAGGGTATACCGGTAGCCCGCTTCATCACTTTTGCTTTATCTGGAAATTATCCGCATGCTGCGCTTAACTGAAATTCATCTTCCACTTGACCATCCTGAGTCCGATCTCCAGACCGCGATTCTCGCGCGACTGAAAATCGGCGCGGATGCGCTGCTGGGCTTTACGATCTTTCGGCGCAGTATTGACGCGCGCAAAAAGCATGCGATTAAGGTGACCTATTCGCTGGATGTCGCAGTCAAGGATGAAGCGCAAGTCCTTGATCGCCTGCACGGCGAGCCACATATCGCGCTCACGCCGAATACCGATTATCAATTCGTGGCGCACGCGCCGAGTGGGCTCATCTCACGCCCGGTGGTGATCGGCACCGGGCCCTGCGGGCTGTTTGCCGCGTTGATCCTGGCGCAGATGGGCTTTCGTCCGATTATTCTGGAGCGGGGCAAAATCGTGCGTGAGCGCACTAAGGATACGTTCGGCCTGTGGCGTGGCCGCACGCTCGACCCGGAATCGAATGTGCAATTCGGCGAGGGTGGCGCGGGCACTTTTTCCGACGGTAAGCTGCACAGCCAAATCAAAGATCCGCATCATTATGGGCGCAAGGTGTTGCTGGAATTTGTGAAGGCCGATGCACCGCCAGAAATCCTGTATGTGAGCAAACCGCATATCGGCACGTATCGCTTGGTGAAGGTGGTGGAAAACATGCGCGCAACCATTTGCGCGCTCGGCGGCGAATTTCATTTCCAAAGCAAAGTAGCGGATATTGATATCGAGCAGGGGCAGGTGCGCGGCGTGGTGCTGGCCGATGGTGAGCGCATCGCAACCGAGCATGTGGTGCTGGCAGTCGGCCACAGCGCGCGCGATACTTTTCAGATGCTGCATGCGCGCGGCGTGTATGTAGAGGCCAAACCTTTTTCCATCGGTTTCCGCATCGAGCATCCGCAGTCGATGATCGATGTCTGCCGCTACGGTCCGAACGCCGGCAACCCGCTGCTGGGCGCGGCCGACTACAAGCTGGTGTACCACGCCAGCAATGGACGCTCGGTTTATAGCTTCTGCATGTGCCCGGGCGGCACGGTGGTTGCAGCCACCTCGGAGCCGGGGCGGGTCGTGACCAACGGCATGAGCCAATATTCGCGCAACGAGCGCAACGCCAACAGCGGCATCGTGGTCGGCATTACGCCGGCAGATTATCCGGGCTCGCCCTTGGCGGGGATCGATTTTCAGCGTCAGTGGGAGTCGCGCGCCTTCGAATTGGGCGGGGGTAATTACGATGCGCCGGGGCAACTCGTCGGTGATTTTCTCGCCCATCGCCCCTCCACCGCCTTGGGCTCGGTCATCCCCTCCTACCAACCCGGCGTGCATTTGGGTGAGCTCGATTCATCTTTGCCGAATTATGCGATCGAGGCGATCCGCGAAGCGCTGCCCGCCTTCGACAAACAGATCAAAGGTTTTGCCATGCATGATGCAGTACTGACGGGGGTCGAGACGCGCACCTCATCGCCGATCCGCATCAAGCGCAGCGCGCATTACCAAAGTATCAATACCCAAGGGCTGTACCCGGCTGGTGAAGGCGCAGGCTATGCGGGCGGGATTCTTTCCGCTGCGGTGGATGGCATTAAGGTAGCGGAAGCGCTTGCCTTGAACATGCTGGAAAAAAACCGCCACTAAATATAACGGCAATATGTTTCGCGCACACGCAAGCTACCGAGCAAGCCAACCACGACGCAAGCGAGAAATATCAGCATGCCGGTCTGATACAGATCCGCAGCGTGTGCCAACTGCGCGCGATCAATCGCCCAGCCCACCAGCTGGTTGCAAAATACCCGTGCCGAGAAATGCGCCGGTATTGGCGACACTGGTCGCCATGCCGGAAAGCGCGTGTGGGTTTACCTCCTTCACGCACGCCCAACTCAGGGTAAAACTCGCCGCGCCCAAGCCCATGAGCAGGAACAGCACATAGCTCGCAGCGCCTGGCAGGGGCAGCACCAATACCAGTGGCAACCAACACAAGAGATACACCAAGCCTGTACCGATCAACACGGGGCGACGCCGGCCAATGCGATCAGACACGGCGCCGATGGTCATCGCACCCAATGCAAATCCCCCGAGCAGCAGGCTGGTGTGCTGGGTGGCGATGTCCCGCGACATGCCATGCACTTCTTGCAAGTACGGTACAGCCCATAAGCCAGCAAAGGCGAAGAAGCTGCCCGCATAGCCAAACGTGACCCAAAAGCCGGGCCAACTCGCACGGTTTCTGATGACCGTGAGCAAGCCCTCATACCAGTGCCCAACATGCAGAGGATGCGCGGCTTCGCCTTCCAATTCACGCAGGCTGGGCAGACCAGCCTGGCCTGGATGGTCGCGCACGAAAACCCATGACAGCACAGCGATTACAATCGACAGAACACCGATCATGTAAAACACGCTGCGCCAGGAAACATAGCGCAAAACTTCAGCAAGCGGCGCAGTCGCCAACACCCCACCGACATTGCCCAGCAGAATCACGAAACCGACAATCGTGCCGAAGTGCCGGTCGTGAAACCATGCGGCATTGAGCTTGAGCATGGCGATAAATGTCACCGACACGCCGAGTCCAGCGAGGGTGCGTCCCACTGCCGCAGCACTGAGCGTATCGGCATAAGCAAACAAAAGTGCGCCCACCCCTGCCACGAAGCCGCCTAAGGTGAGGATGCGGCGCGGCCCGAGCGTATCCGCCAAAATGCCGGTCGGTATTTGCATGATCGTATACACATAGAAATACGTCGCGGCGAGACCGCCGAGCGCGGCAGCGCTGGCATGAAAAGCTAATTGCAAATCGCCCGCGATTGTCGCTGGCGCAACACGGTGAAAATACGAAATCACATAAGCCAACACCGCGAGCAGAAAAGTCGTCCAGCGCAGATTGCGCATACGCGCAGGGTGTGGCTTATTTTTCATGATTTCGGCGCTCATCATAAAAAAAGGCGCGGGGGTAATCCGCGCCTTTTTTCGCTAACACTCAATCCGCCTATTTCGGTTTGAAGCTCGCACCGGCTGCATTGGCCATATAGGCCACGACGCGCGACATTTCAATATCCGACAAATCGGGGTTGCCGCCACGCGGGGGCATGGCGCGAATGCCGTTGGTAGCGTTCTTCACCACGGTATCGAAGCCTTGCGCGTTGCGCTTGCCCCAATCGGCTTTGTTGCCATACTTTGGCGCGCCCAGTGCACCGGAACCATGGCAACTTGCGCAGACTTCGGTATAAACGGCTTCGCCGGTCTTCTCGACACGCGGCGCAGAGGGGTCAATCGCTTTCACCTCGCCAAAGGACTTGATACGTTCTTTTACCGCTGCATCCGCCATGCGCGGATCATCTTTATCCACATGCCCCGCCTGAATGGAGAGCACCAGTTGCACGATCAGCACGATCGCTATCACCGGTGCTGCAAATACGCCCACCGCAGCGGCTAGAATCATCATCGGGGATGTTTTACTGCTCCCTTGTTGTTCGCTCATGGTGTTGCCCTATCCTGTGTAGTTTGTTGCTAAGAGGCTGAGATTATACTGAATTTCGCTTAGGCGACCAAGCCACGCATGGAGTCGCCTTGCAATTCCAGCTATACTTTCGCCTCTCGCGCCCGTAGCTCAGCTGGATAGAGTACTGCCCTCCGAAGGCAGGGGTCGGACGTTCGAATCGTCTCGGGCGCACCAAACACATCAACGGGTTAGATCGCGAGGTCTAGCCCATCTTTTTTACTGCACTGGGGGAACACCCCTTGGCCTGCAGTCATCACGACTCTCGCACTTCTTTGCACCCACTGATTTGGATATTTGTGGTGCTGAAATCCATTTTGCAAATTCCCGAATTTGGTCTTCGAAAGAGACCAATTTGTCGACTTTTTTTACACTAAATACTTGATCTAAATAGTAGACATTTTTAAATTACTGGTTTAATTCCCATTTATATATATGGAATGCTTTGTGCTTAGGACGATGGAATGCCAAAAAATAGGCTATAAGGATTCTCTTATTTTGCTTAACGTTCATGCCAGATAGCGCATAGACCGTGCCGGATTCAAACCTTTAGAACCTGAGGCCAACGAATTAAAAGCCCTTGGTATCTATGGCGGAGGGATTGCGTCACTTGCGAGACAAGTTGAGTGTTTTAGCTACTTTTTTTAGAGGGAGGTGCAGATGGAGAGTTGAAGATAAATATTATTCATGCTGAATGAAATATCAGCGTTATTTAAAAAAAAACAAACACATGAGGGATATAAAGAATGAACAACAACATACGATTCAACAAAAAACTTCTAACAATCAGTATTGCAGGGATATTTTTTAGTGCTGCTCAATTGGGCGCGTCAGTTGCATTCGCTGATAACGGCAACAACCTTTCCGGTTTGGCCCGTGTAGCTCCTGGCTCTGCGCAAACTTCATTCACGCGCATGTTCCCCGAATTGCCTGCTTTTGCAGAAGCAACGGACGTGATGCGCGAGCGCGCACAATCACTGGGACGGGCCGGTGGCGTGATGGACACGTTGGACAATCCAGCTCACACCGCTCTCGATTCGATTCTCAACCCCGGCGCCAATCTTGACAGCCTGCTCACTGGCAACACCTTCAGCATTGGCAACATCCACATGACGGCTGGTGTCACCTTTTTCGGGCAGTTCCTGGATCACGACATTACTTTGGATCCAAAGTCTAAGCTGCTTGAGAATTCCAACCCTAAGCTAGTGACGAACTTCCGTACGCCTGCATTTGATCTCGACTCCGTTTACGGCGCCGGCCCTGAAGAATCTGCAGAGTTATACGATACGAGTACCGGCGACATCTTGTTCAAGATTGAAGCCATCCCCGGTTCAGAAGCCGTATCTAGAAAAGGCGCTATACGATATGACTTGCCGCGTGATGCGGACAATAAGGCCATCGTTTCTGAAGGCCGCAATGATGAAAATATCATCATCAGTCAGTTCCAACTGGCCATGCTGCGTTTTCATAATGCGGTGACCGCAAACGTTCGCGCAAACCACGCAGATTGGACCGCCGTGGAAGTCTTTAATGAAGCGCGACGTCAGGTTCGTTGGCACTATCAGTGGATCATCGTGCACGAATTCTTGCCCTTAACGATTGGGCAGGCGCGGACGACGAAATACATGGGAGAGAAAGTCGGGAATCTGAACCCCCGCATCCCAATGGAATTTTCCGTTGCGGCATATCGTTTTGGCCACTCGCAAGTGCGCCCAAGCTATCGTCTGAACTTTGGCGCAACAGGCGGACCGGCCTTCTTCGGCTTTATTTTTGATGACAGCGCGGCCAACGACGGGAATCCGAATCCAAACGATTTCCGTGGTGGAAAGCGTGCGCCCAACCGTTTTGTCGACTGGCAAACCTTCTTCGATTTTGGCGCTCCGCCGGAATTCGCTCCTAACGGCGTCCGTCCTAACAAGAAAATCGATACCAGGATATCCACTCGGCTCATGAATCTGCCCGGCGCAGGCGTAAACGGCCAAGCGCCAGGCTTGCCTAGTGATGGCGTGCAATCGTTGGCATCGCGGAACTTGATGCGCCATGTCAACTTTGGCCTCCCGTCCGGTCAGGCGATTGCGGGGCGTTTGGGTGTTCCGGCTTTGACAGCCGCTCAAATGCCGGAACTTGCATCCTATGGCATGGACACGAGCACGCCGCTTTGGTACTACGTCTTGAAGGAAGCAGAAGTCATGGAGAACGGCCTGCACTTAGGCCCGGTGGGTGGGCATATTGTCGGCAAGGTGTTCGCCGATCTGCTCAAGGCCGATGCGTCTTCTTACGTCGCCGCCAAGCCGGATTGGTCACCGACGTTGCCCTCAGCAACGCCAGGTGATTTCCGCATCACTGACCTGCTGAAATTTGCCGGGGTGGTACCGCCGTTGAATTAAGTTTCGGTGATCTAACGGATCCTGCGAGGAAGCCGCTAGCCAGCTAAACGGCAGCACACTCTTTGCAGGAAAAAAGGGCCACAGATGTGGCCCTTTTTTATATCGGGCGCATGGTGATGCACCCTACGGCCCTGCAGAGGCCGCGATGACGCGTCATCACTGATCTTTGGCGTTAAATTTAAAACGGCAAATGTTGCCGCCTGTGGCCATGCATTCTTGATGATCAACCGCACTATCGGTAAAGGCGGATAAAAGCGCCAAATCGAACTTGCAGATGATCGGGTTCATCAATGCAAGTGTATGGAACACACAATTATCCGCCTCGATCACTTCTACCTTTTTAGCGCCAGCTACCTTTTCAGCGGCAGCGCTTCGTGCGTTGTATCCAAGTTGATCCATTACCTCAGACAACTTTTGTGTTTTTTCGCCCCGACTCACGAGATCAGGATATTGCACGCGCAACTGTTTTCCGACTTGTGCGCCCATCGTGCTCAGCCGTTCACTCAAGCCCTCAGCACCTGATTCCTGCTGAACAGATTGAAGCAACAATTGAGCGAACCAAGCGTAGTGACGCGGAAAGCATTCATTACCTTTATCGGTCAGCACATAGAGCTGCTCCGGCCGGCCGCCGGAGGCCCGCGTTACGCTTTTTTTCACCAGCCCATCATTTTCCAGGGCCGCTAAATGTTGGCGCACGGCATTGCGGGTGATCGTAAGCTGCACTGATAACTCGTCTGCGGTCATCCCCGCTTTATTTTTCAGTAACAACCGCAGTAACTCTTCCTGTCGAACGCCTAATATTTCAAGCATATGCCCTCCATATGGACAAAAGCCTCATTGTCCTGACAACGAATGTTCTTTATTCCTTATACATTTTATAACAATAACAATAATAAAACACTTAAGACATATTTAACTGTACAAAGAATCTTTACTGATTTAATCTGGCATCCCGCTCACCGATTAAAACGATTTTTTCTGCATGGTGGGGGTACAACCTTAAGGAGAGAATAATGGAAAAGAATCTATTGGAAAATCAAAGCTCACGCCGCTCATTCCTGCGTGGAACGACGGCAGCGATGTTATCGACTGGCGCTGTGTTATTACTGGCAGGACAAAAAGCGGGCGCCGCAGGCAGCAAGGAAAATAGCGCAAGCGACGCAGGCATTCTTAACGTAGCCCTTGGCCTAGAGCACCAAGGGATCAATGCTTACACCCTGGGCGCACAAAGCGGCTTATTGCAAAAGCCTGTGCTCGATATCGCGCTGAAATTTCAAGCTGATCACAAAATTCATCGTGACCTGCTGATAGGCGCCATTATTAAACTCGGCGGCAAGCCGGTTGAGGAAAAATCACTCGATACGTATTCGAAAGCACTCAATGCCGGTCAACTCAAGAGCCAGGAGGATGTGTTGAAGCTTGCACTATCGCTTGAATTAGGCGCAACCAATGCGTATCTCGGCGTAATACCGGATTTCAAGGATTATGCATTCGCCAAAGTGGCCGCCAGACTGGCTGCAGATGAAGTCGCGCACTGGGCTATTCTAAACAATGCGCTCGGCATGCCACTGCCGAAAGCGATGATCTTTGGTGCTTAACTAATATTGACCTGCTGAAAATGCACTTCTCAGCAGGTCTTTTTTATTGGAGATATGGTCTATGAAAAGCATTTGTTATCTATTTTCAATTGTCACTTTTTTGGGTAGCTCGCTCGCTTACGCTAGCGGCGATGCAATGAATGGAAAGCAGCTTTACTCCGCACGCTGCATGGCCTGCCATTCAATTGATGAAAATCTAGCAGGTCCGGCACATCGAGGTGTAATTGGCAGAAAGGCTGGGAGCGTATCCGGTTTTGACTCCAGCCCGGCGTTGAATAAATCCAAAGTGATTTGGAATGAAAAAACGATAGATCAATGGTTAACGAATCCTGAAAAATTCATACCGGGTCAAAACATGGGCGTTTCAATATCCGATGCCAAGGAACGAGAAGATTTGATCGCCTATTTGAAAACTCAAACCAAGCGGTAACAGAACATGCACGGCCTCGTCGAAGCCTACGCTGCTTTGCGTCGCCGGCAGTTTCCGCAAATTGCAACGAAACCTATAGGCCATGAAGCTGCATAGTGGGCATGCAGCTCTATATAAGGAGGATAAACATGAATGCTCCCGAGCGATTGATGCTACCCGATATTCAAGCACTTCCCGATGCTCGTAACATCCACATTGATGGCGTAGGGGTTAAAGGCGTGCGCTATCCGGTATCGATCCGCTCAGGCGGATCGGTGATGCCGACGATAGCGACCTTATCGATGAGCGTTGCATTATCCGCTACGGTAAAGGGTACGCACATGTCACGCTTTATCGAAATTCTGGAAGCACATGACGAAGTGCTAAGCCAGAAAGGCTTCATGGCCATGGTCGCCAATATGCTAGGCCGGCTTGATGCACACAGTGGCGTGGTCGAAATGCGGTTTCCGTATTTTATGCAAAAAACGGCGCCGGTTTCTAAGGTGCAAAGCCTGCTTGACGTGAATGTGTGCTGGCGAGCGAGCGTTTCGGATATGGGACAAAATGACTTTTGGATACAGGTAACCGTGCCGGCAACCAGTCTGTGCCCTTGCTCCAAAGAGATCTCTGAGTACGGTGCGCACAATCAGCGTTCACATATCATTATCGAGGCAACGCTGACAGGAGAAATGGCCATTGAAGAATTGGTCGAAATCGCCGAGCGCAACGCTTCTTGCGAGGTGTACGGATTGCTGAAGCGCTCAGATGAAAAATACGTCACCGAGCGCGCGTACAACAATCCCAAGTTTGTTGAAGATCTAGTGCGGGATGTGGCGCTTTCCCTAAATCAAGAACCTCGTGTGGGCGCTTATGTCGTTGAGGCAGAAAATTTTGAATCCATCCACAACCATTCGGCTTTTGCGAGGATTGTTCGCTCTCCAGGTTCATAAACGCAATAAATTTGACCTGTGAGCACCCGTGACCACACGTCTGTCACGTTAAGTCTATGGGGGTCGGCCGCCTCTTTTACTTACCCCGCCACTGCCCGTTAAGTCGTTCACATCGGGCACTTGGAAAACCCCCTGCAGGTTCAGTAGTTCATCGCGGTGCTCCCGCGCGAGCTTCTGAAGAATTTTTTCACCCGCCGGGGTGAGATGCACCTCCACCTCGCGCCGGTCTGCGCGGCCTTGCGCTCGGTAGACCAGCCCCAGCTTTTCACAGCGCGACACCAGTGATACGACGCCATGGTGATGGGCCTGCAAGCGTTCCGACAGCTCGCCGATGGTCGCCCATTCCCGCCCCTGATAACCCTTCAGGTGAAGCATCAAGAGATACTGCAAATGGGTCACGCCGTATTGGTGGGTGAGCGCCTCGCTAAAACGCAGAAAACGCCGCAATTGGTAGCGAAAGTCGGAGAGCGTTTCAAATTCTTGCTTGTTGAGTAAGCTTTTAGTCATCTTCTGAACCTACCCATAGTGGGTATCTTTCGCTTACCTCTATCGCGCCGCCCATATATATCACGGCATGATATATTAGATGCAATTACGTTTGGTTTGTTTTTTTTCGTGGAGGTTACGATGGAAATGTCTCCCCCCCTGCCGACCCTTGATGCGGAAGGCTACTTGGTGGAACCGCAGGATTGGAACCCGGCGCTTGCGGAAGAATTTGCCCGTCAGGAAAATATCCAACTTGGCGAGGACCACTGGGATGTGATCCGCTTTATGCGCGACTATTACGATGAGCACCAAGTCATTCCAGACGCTCGCTTCGTCATCAAACACCTGTTGACCCGGCTGGGAACAGCGGCGCGCAACCGATTATTCGAGCTATTTCCCTATGGCTACGTCAAACAAGCATGCCGAATCGCCGGCATGAAACG
>JAUXTZ010000359.1 GCA_030681095.1 Burkholderiales bacterium | reverse complement strand
CGCGTGATGCTGCATCAGGTATTGCGCCATGCTGGAAGAGTACACGAGGGCGCGCGCGATGGGCTTTGTCGCCAGCATCGCATCCACCCAGGCTTGCATGCGGCGATCGCGATAGTAGGGAACGCTCAAGGGTTCGCCCGTCAGCAAACCGATTGCACTTTTCAGCGTGGCTACGCGCGGGTTGAGTGGCAATAGTTTTATCTCACCGCCAGCGAGCTTGGCCAGGGCTTCCGCATATTGCCAATCATCCGCATCGTCGACGAAGGCGCCGACATGTACCTTGTACGATTGCGCCAAATGTTTGAGCAAATGGAACGAGCGTATCTTGTCGCCCTTGTTGGGTGGGTAGGGAACGCGGTGGACTAGGTAGAGCAGTTCGTCCATTTTTATCGGCCGGCACTATTTCTTGGCGTTAAGGCAAATCCCCCCTGCCCCCCTTTTACAAAGGGGGGAACTGCAAACCCTACGCGGGCATTATTTGTGGGTTCCCCCTTTGTAAAAGGGGGACAGGGGGATTTGCCTTGGCTTATTCGATTTATTCTCAGCATCACACGCTACCCCAAATTCTTCACAATATGCGGTCCCAACGCATTTGCCACCGGCGTCGGCAAGCGCTTCCACATCTCTATGAATAAGCGATATTTCGGGTTGGTCGGGTTGTGCTCCGGCACGCGCGGCGCATTGACCAGGAAATATTCGTAGTGCAATTGCTGCGGCTCGAAGCCCCAGTTTTTTTTGAAATCGAATTGGCCGGTACCGCGCTTGCTGCGGCCGTAATCGAACAGGCGATAGCCACGCTCGCAAGCGCGGCGCATCAGCTCCCAATATTTAAAATCGTTGGCCGCGAGATGGCGCGCGTCTTCGCGATCGCCAGCGTAGTAAGGCAGCACTTCGTCGCGGAAGTAGAAGCTCAACACGCTGCTGATCACCTCGCCCTCGTGCAGCACGGTGAGCACTTCGCAATCCGGGCCGAACACTTCGCGCAATAGCGCGAAATAGCGCTTGGGCAAAGCGGGCGTGCCATGGCGTTTGACGTTGTCGGCAAACAATTTAAAGAACCGGTCTACCGTTGGATCCAGCTCGCTCACCAGGCCGTTTTTAATTCCCTTGCGCACCATCGCGCGCTGCTTGCGTGGGATAGCGAGCATATTTGCTTCAAGATCAGGATCAATGGCTTTGCGAAAAGTGAAGTACAAATCCTGGTTCGGCCAATCGGCGTGGCTGGATTGGAGTTGGCGATATTCGAGATGACCGACTTTCAAATCGCGCGCGAGTTGTTGCGCGGCTTGGTCGAGCGCGGCGCGCGCTTCGTCGTTGCTGGCTGCGATACCGCCATACACGCAGAACACATTGGAGACGAGCGAATGGCCGAACAAGCGGCTTTTAACTTCAGTGAGGGGCAATACGCCGACGATGGCGCCGGCGGATTCTGCCAGCAGATAATGGGTGCGGTGACCGAATGCGCGCTCGATCACCGCCTGCCAGCCGACGCGATGAAAGAAGGTGGCGTCAGGGCTGGCGAAAACGAATTCGTCCCAGGCTGCGGCGTCCTCTGCACGCACGGCGCGCACCGTCACGCGCGCAGCGCTCACACTGGCTGATTCAAGAAAATGCGATCCATCCGGTCCCATTGAAAATCCTTAAGCAAACGGGTGAGCCGGCCTTCCATGCGCGACAAATTCACGTAATGGCGGAAGCGGGTTTTTAGGCTGATGCCGCGCTGGCGCGGCTGTTCTGGGTCGATTTCCCACGGATGGAAATAGAAGATGCAGGCATTGCCATCTTGCTCATTCACGCGCCGCATCATCCAAGTGGAAACGCTATAGGGCAACAAGCGAAAATATCCGCCACCCGAAGCGGGGAAATTACGCCCCAGCATGTTGAGGGTAGTCGGTGGCACCTCCAACAAGCCATGCTGACTGGGCTTAAACGCGAAGCGCGGCGCATCCGGCATGCCGTAGTGATCGTGCTTGATGGGGTAGACACTCGAACTATATTGGTAGCCCGCATCATTTAGCACATCGAATGCCCACAGATTGCGCGCACCGATGGAGAAGCTGGGCGCGCGATAACCGTTGACCGATACTCCCGAGAGGTCTTCCAGTAGCTTTTTGGCGTGAGTCACATCGGCACGGAATTCCATCTCGGTTTGATCGGTTGCGCGCAGATGGCCATAACCGTGGCTCGCCAGCTCATGGCCGCGGCCGACAATCTCGCGCACCAGATGCGGGTAGCGTTCCGCCACCCAGCCGAGGGTAAAAAACGTGGCTTTCGCCGGTTGCTCATCCAGCATGTCGAGGATGCGCATGACATTGCGCTCGACCCTGCACGGCAGGCTGTCCCAAAGGTTCCTCGGGATGTGCGGCGCGAACGCGGAAACTTGGAAGTAATCCTCCACGTCGATGGTCATGGCGTTTTTAATCACGCGGCCACCCGCGCGATCTGCGAGTCGAGCCACCCACGCAAATGCGCGGCGATGCGCTCAGCGGCGTGGCCGTCCCAATATTCCGGGATGCGGCCGGCCTTGCCGCCGCTGGTTAAAATTTCCTCTGCTGCCGTCAGTATTTTTTCGCGTGATTGGCCCACGATAATGTTGGTGCCCTCGTCCACGGTGATCGGACGTTCGGTGTTGTGGCGCAGCGTGATGCACGGCACGCCCAGCGCGGTGGTTTCTTCTTGAATGCCGCCGGAATCGGTGAGCACCAGTGTTGCATCGCGCATCAAACCCAGCATGTGCAGATAACCCAGCGGCGGCAAAGTAAATATCCGCCCCTTGGCCAGCAAGCCTTCGAGCTTGAAGTGTTCAATGCGGCCCTTGGTGCGCGGATGTAGCGGAAACGCGACCGGCAAACGCTGGCTAATTTGCCCGACTGTTTCGAGCAGATCGCGCAGCGTCTCTTCGTGATCCACATTCGATGGACGATGCAAGGTCAACACGCCAAAGCCTTTACTAAAGTCCATCCCGGTATCGGCTAAGGTCTGCGCCGCCGGCACAGCATGTTTCAAATTGTGGTGCAGCGTGTCGATCATCACATTGCCGACGAACTGCACGCGCGCCGGGTCGATGCCCTCGCGCGTTAGATTCACGAGCGCGGCGCGCTCGGTGGTGTAAAGCAAATCGGAAATCTGGTCGGTGAGCACGCGGTTGATTTCTTCCGGCATGCCGCGATCGAAGCTGCGCAAGCCGGCTT
>JAUXTZ010000343.1 GCA_030681095.1 Burkholderiales bacterium | reverse complement strand
GGCTGGGCGAGTTGCCGGATCAGACCGACAAGTTGTTTGTGGTGGATCATGAAGATGCGCTCAAAGGCGTGCTGCCCTTGAAGCGACTGCTGATCCATGACCCGGATGCCCTGGTCAGTGCGGTAATGGTCGATGATGTGGTGCTGTTCCATCCCGAGGATGAAGCGGACGACGCGGCACAAGCGTTCGAGCGCTACGACTTGGTGACGGCGCCGGTGGTCGATGCGCATAACCATTTGATTGGGCGCCTGACGGTGGACGTGGTGGTGGACTACATTCGCGACGCATCGGAATCAGAAAAACTGGGCCTGGCCGGCTTGCGCGAAGAGGAGGATTTATTCGCCTCGGTGTGGAAATCGGTGCAAAACCGCTGGGCCTGGCTGGCGATCAACCTGGTCACCGCTTTTATTGCCTCGCGCGTGATCGGGGCGTTTGAAGGTTCGATCGAGAAGCTGGTGGCGCTGGCTGCGTTGATGCCGATCGTGGCCGGTATCGGCGGCAACTCCGGCAATCAAACCATCACCATGATTGTGCGCGCATTGGCCTTGGGCCAGTTGCAGCCCATTAGCGCGCGCAAACTTATTTTAAAAGAGTTGGGCGTGGCCGGATTAAACGGTCTGATCTGGGGCTCGGTCATGGGCGTCATCGCCTATCTGTTATATAGCAACATTGCGCTGGGCGCGGTCATCATGAGCGCGATGACTTTGAACTTGTTGCTGGCCGCGGTGATGGGCGTGTTAATCCCACTGTTCATGGTAAAAACCGGACGCGATCCGGCGGTCGGGTCGAGTGTGTTGATTACCGCCATCACCGACAGCGGCGGGTTTTTTATTTTCTTAGGGCTGGCGACATTAATACTTCTTTAAGCACACCACTAACCGCTACAATGCACACATGCAATACGATCTAATCGTAATTGGTTCGGGGCCAGGGGGGTACCGGGCCGCAGTGCTCGCCGCGCAACGCGGATTAAAAGTGGGCATTGTAGAAAAAGCCGAATGGGGCGGCTGCGGGCTCAACCGTGGCTGCGTGCCAAAGAATGATTGGCACCACTCGGCCAAGCTAATCGCATCCAGCAAATCTTTCGCCAAGCGCGGTGTGCAAGGCCAACTCAGCGGCGACTTGGGTACCGCGTGGGAGCATCAAAAGAAAGTCGTTAAAACCGTTCGCGACAGTTACTTCGTCAACATGAAGCGCCTCGGCATCAGCGGCTTCGCCGCCAGCGCCTCGTTCGTGGATGCGAACACCATCGCGCTCGATGGGCACGACCACATTACCGCGCACCATTTCATTATCGCCACGGGCAGCTATCCCTACGTACCCAAGCCGTTTTACCAGACCGACGGCAAAGTGCTCACCAGCGATGATCTCTTCAATCAGCCGCCACCGGCGGGCAAGCGCGTAGCGATCGTTGGCTCCGGTACCGTTGGTGCTGAGTTCGCCTTCATCCTCACCATGCTCGGTAAAGAAGTGGTGTGGATCAGCCAAACCGCGCCGCTTTCCAGTTCCTGCTTCAGCCCACCCACGCTCAAATTGCTCATGGATAAATTCAAGCAATTCGGCATCGAGCCCAAAACCGGCAATCGTCCGGAAGCAGTGGAGATGTTGCCGGAAGGCGTGAAGCTCATCCTGCAAGGCGGCGCAGAAGAAGTGATCGTCGATTGGGTGCTGCTCGGCACCGGCCGCCGCCCGCACACCACCGGCCTTAATCTGGATGCCGCCGGCCTCAACACCGACAGCAAGGGCTTCATCAAAATTAATGAGTACTTACAAACCGCGCAGCCGAATATCTACGCGATCGGCGACGTCACCAACCCGCGCATGACCGCCAACCACGCACTGGCCGATGCAGCAGTCGCGGTGGCTAATATCCTGCAAGCTGAATCGCGCAAACACGACCGCAAAGCCGTGCCCGATATGGTGTACTCCGCACTCGAACTGGGCCGCATCGGGCTCAACGGCGCAGCTGAAAAAAATGACCCCGCCATCGGCATCGCTACTTTTGATACCAACCCATGCGCCCTGGGCCAAGACGATGCCGACGGCTTCGTGCGTTTCGTCGCCGACGCGCAAAGCGGCGTGCTGCTCAGCGGCGAAGTGGCCGGCACTGATGCCGGCGAACTCATCCACCTCATCGCCCAACACTATGGGCAACCGGATGCGTTGCAACACCTCGCTCAAGCCTACTTCAGCCATCCCGCGCGTGCAGAAGAGTTCTTTAATGCTGCCGAGGCGATTGCGTCTAAGTTGAATTTGGAGTTGCCGCAGCAGGTGATTAGCAGTAGTTAGATTTTGCTCTGTCCGTGCCAAACACCCAATGAACGAAAATCAAATTTTCTATCCAGAAACTGAAATTTGGCGTCTCATGAATGAGCGGTTCGAAGCCGATGGATTTCTTGTTTTAAAGCTGAGACGTAATGATGCCTTGGCCCTCGACCGCTCTATAGCGCGAAACAAATGGCTCGATGTGCTGGCAACAAAACGGGGACTTCTAAGTTCATTTCAATATTGGGCAGCAGTGGCATGGGAATTGATCGGGGTGATTTACCGGTATATTTTTGCCCCAAATGCAGCTCGGGCGAGAGAGTTTTGCTTGATCAATAAGAAAACAATTGCATCTATTGATCTTGCTCCTTGCCCGGATGAACCGAAATGTATGCTTGTTCGCCTAAATCGCAGCGCTACATCTACCTCTTCGACCCAGCTCACGTAGCGGGCAATAAGCGAAGCGCATTGAACCGCGTCAGTATCTAAGAACGGCCGCGCCGCATCACCATATTTCCGTTCTCAGGGAATAAACCCCCTCATCTGTCTGTTAGCTACACCGTAAGCCCCATTTTTTATGGAAGAATTTGTGTGATGTGCGCTACGCGTATTTTATTGAGGGCCGGTTATGCCCCGGCGGGGCAGTTACTTTTTCTTGCTTGTCCAAGCAAAAGTAACCAAAAAGAAAGACACCCCGTTTACCGCCCCCAGCAAAAAACGCTGGGGGTGCCCTGCGTTGCTCGCCATGCCGGGCGGCTGTGCAACTCGCACGTTCCGCTACGCGGAGCCTTGCTCGAACAAGTGCTCGCCGACACCCCCCGGCATGGCTGCGCTACTCGGCGGTGCACAGGGGCCCCGAAGGTCAACACCAGTGGAACATCAACGATTTGCGGCCTGACCATATGACAACCGACCACCAAATCGAAACCCACATCCCGCGCCTGCGCCGCTACGCTCGAGCGCTAACGGGCGACACGAATCGCGCTGACGATTTAGTACAGGACACGCTGGAGCGTGCCTGGTCAAAATTTACCCTGTGGCGGCGCGGCTCGGATTTGCGCGCTTGGTTGTTTTCCATTATGCACAACGTCCATATCAACCAGATTGATCATCGCGCTCGGCGTCCGGAAGAGCAGATGCCGGAGGATCCGATCGAGATTGCGGTGACGGGCAATCAAGAACGGTCTTTGGAAGTGCGTGACCTGGCCACTGCGCTGACCCAGCTGCCGACGGAATATCGTGAGGTGCTGTTGTTGGTCGGTTTG
>JAUXTZ010000300.1 GCA_030681095.1 Burkholderiales bacterium | reverse complement strand
GGACGATGTCGAATTGGCGGGCTTGGTGAAATTCGACTTCTTGGGTTTGCGCACCTTGACGGTCATCGATTGGGCGGTGCGGTTCATCAGGGGTCAGGGGGGTGATGCGCTCGAATCCTTTTCTATCGAATCCATTCCGCTGGACGATGCCGCCAGCTACAAACTATTAAAGGCCTGCAACACCACCGCCGTATTCCAATTGGAATCGCGCGGCATGAAAGATCTGATCCGCCGGCTGCAACCGGATAACTTTGAAGACATCATCGCCCTGGTCGCGCTGTTCCGCCCCGGCCCCTTGCAATCGGGCATGGTGGACGACTTCATCAACCGCAAACATGGCCGGGCGCGCGTGGATTACATGCATCCTGATCTGACGGATGTGCTGAAACCCACCTACGGCGTGATCGTGTATCAAGAGCAGGTGATGCAAATCGCGCAGACGCTCGGCGGGTACACGCTCGGCTCCGCCGATTTGTTGCGCCGTGCTATGGGTAAGAAAAAAGCGGAGGAGATGGCGAAGCATCGCTCCATCTTCGTCGAAGGCGCGGTGGCGCGCGGCGTGAACGAGAAGCTCGCCACAGATTTATTCAATTTGATGGAGAAATTTGCCGAGTACGGCTTTAACAAATCGCACTCGGCAGCGTATGCGCTAGTGGCGTATCAGACCGCCTATTTGAAGGCGCACTATCCTGCGGCTTTCATGGCGGCCACGCTCACGGCGGATATGGGCGATACCGACAAGGTGTTCATCCTGTACGACGATTGTCTGCAAAACGCCCTCGAGTTACTGGCGCCGGATGTAAATCAAAGCGAATACCGTTTCGTGCCCTTGAACGAAAAACAAATCCGCTATGGCATGGGCGCGATTAAAGGCACCGGTGAGGCGGCGATCAACTCGATTTTAGAAGCGCGGCAGCAGGATGGACCGTTTAAGGATTTATTCGATTTCACCCGGCGCATTGATAAGCGCGTGGTGAACCGGCGTGTGATCGAGGCGCTGATCTGCGCCGGAGCGTTCGATTCTGTCAACGATCATCGCGCCAGTCTGATGGCTTCGGTCGGCCATGCACTGGAAGCGGCGGAACAGGCTGCGAGCAATGCCAATCAGGCGAGCCTGTTCGGTGCGCTGGATGAATCCACTGCGCAAGACAATCAACTGGTCGAGGTGGCGCGCTGGCCGGAAAAAGAATTGCTGATGTTTGAAAAGAAAAGCCTCGGCTTCTACTTCAGCGGCCATCCCTACGATGCCTATGCGCCGGACATCGCGGGCTTTGTGAAGACGCGGCTGGGAAAATTAGCGCCGCAGCACGATAAGCAATTGATCGCCGGCATCATTTATGCGCTACGCACCCAGATGACGCGGCGCGGCAAAATGGCGTTCGTGGCGTTGGACGACGGCGAGGCGCAAATCGAGGTCGCGATTTTCAACGAAGTGTATGAGCGCTACCGTTCGATTTTGCAAGAAGACCAATTGCTGGTGGTCGAGGGCAAGATCAGCAAGGATGATTATTCTGGCGGCCTGCGCGTTTCGGCCGATGCGCTGTACGACCTATCGGCTGCGCGCACAAAATTCGCCAAAGGCATGCGTCTGATGATGAATGGTCAAGCCAATGCGGTGAAGCTCAAGGAAATGTTGGCGCCGTATCGGCAGGCGAGTGATAACGGCTGTTTGGTCACGGTGAGCTATATCAATCAGGAGGCGCGCTGCGAAATGACCTTGGGCGAGAGCTGGCGCGTGCAATTGCATGAAAATCTCATTGGCTCGCTGCGTGGCTGGCTATCAACGGAAAACGTGGCGATTCAGTACTAAAGCAGGCTTCCGTCTACCCATATTTATTTATCTTATTGATTTTGCAAAGACAATAAATCCTAAAGTTTTTTTCGCGGCTTCCGTTAATCTAATCAACAGTGTGAACGTTTATCTCTGGATTGCTGGTTTTTAGCAGTTCGGTACTGTCTCCTCCATCCTCCTCCTTTGGTGGATATTTAGCGCGGTCTTAACCACCGCGCTTTTTTTTGCCCAAAAATCTCCAGGCCGACCTTGGTTAAATGCTTTTTTAGAATGAAGATGTTGCGGAATATTTAGCCAAATTGAAAAGGCTGTTTGCCTAAATAGTTGGCAGCTTTTCGAATCCGGAAAATTCGCCATTTCCCTCGGAAATTTCCATGCTTTCAACTTGCGCCGCCGCTGGCCCGCGCTTGGCCCAGGTGATTAGGGCTTCAACTTGGGCGGCCTCGCCTTGCAGCATGGCATCCAACGAACCATCGCGCCGGTTGCGTACCCAGCCGTTCACGCCCAGCTTGGCGGCTTCGCGGCACATTGATTCGCGGAAAAATACGCCTTGTACGTGACCGCTGAGACGCAGGTTTCGGGTTATTCGCATGGCTAATCCGTGGAACTCTGGAGGACGTTATCTACCTAAGTATTCAGTAGCAAAAGACTATTTACAAAATAGTAATAACTGTTCATTGTTGTGTCATGTTTCGCACGGTGATTCCGCCGAATGTGGGGCAGACACTAAACCAATATTAGAAGGAGACAACACAATGTTAACAAGTATTAAATCGCTCGCGATCGTGGGTGTGGCGGTAGGGTTGCTGGGTTTGGGCGGTTGCGCCTCGACTGGCGACACTTCTGCAAAATCCACCGATCCAATCAAAACCGTTTATCACATCAACGACAGCACCGTGGCTGGGGTGGCGATGAACAACATCAAGAACCACATGAGCGCTGATCCCAGCGGCAAGATTACCGTGGTGACCCATGGCAAGGGCATCGATTTTCTGCTGGACGGCGCAGCGGACAAGAACGGCAATCCCTATAACATCGCGGTCGAAGAGTTGATGGCGAAGGGCGTGGATTTCCGCGTATGCAACAACACCTTGGTGGGCCGCAAGATCGATCCTAAGACCGTGTTGCCAGGCGCCAAGATCGTTCCTTCCGGCGTGGCGGAGTTGGGCAAACTCCAAAGCGGCCAAGGCTACGTTTATATCAAACCCTAATTATTAGATAAGGAGACAGCAAATGACTAAATTCGCAAAATGGATGGTTGCTTTGGTTGCCATGATGGGTGTGAGCAGCTTGGCCTTGGCGGAAACCAAGGCCGTGTATCACATCAACGACAGCGCCGTGGCCGGTGTTGCAATGAACAACGTCAAAAACCACTTGAGCGCGGATTCCGACGCCAAGATCATTATCGTGACGCATGGTAAAGGCATCGATTTTCTGCTGGACGGCGCGGCAGATGCTAAGGGCAACCCCTATAACATCAATGTCGAAGAGTTGCAGGCCAAGGGCGTGGAGTTCCGCGTGTGCAACAACACTTTGGTCAGCCGTAAAATCGATCCGTCAAAGGTGCTCCCTGGCGCCAAGATCGTTCCTTCCGGCGTAGCGGAACTCGCGAAAGTGCAAGCGAGAGAAGGCTACGTGTACGTCAAGCCCTAATCGGTTCGCGTTCCAGTAATAAAAAGAGGCGGTCGCAAGACCGCCTCTTTTTTTCGCCGTATTGAACGAGCGCTACTTCACCCGCATGCCGGGTTGCGCGCCGCTGTCAGGCGCGAGCAGGTAAATGCCGCCGCCGTCGCCGGCGGCAAGCACCATACCTTCGGATAAGCCGAATTTCATTTTGCGCGGGGCGAGATTGGCGACCATGACGGTGAGACGTCCGATCAGGTCTTCCGGTTTGTAGGCGGATTTGATGCCGGCGAATACGGTACGCGTTTCCAGGCCGATATCCAGCGTGAGTTTCAGCAGTTTTTCCGCGCCTTCGACCTGTTCGGCATGGACGATTTTGGCGATGCGCAAATCGATTTTGCCAAAATCATCGATGGAGATAGTTTCCGATATGGGTTGGTGATGGGCCTGTGCTTCGGCATGGCGCGCAGGTGAGTGGGCTACCGGTTGCAGACTTTGCTTGTTCGCGTCGGTAAGCGCAGTGATTTGTTTGGGGTCGATGCGTGCCATGAGGTGCTGATAGGGTTGTATGGTATGACCCAGCAGCATTGCGCTCGCATCCGCCCAGGTCAGCGGCGGGATAGCGAGGAAAGTCTCGCTCAGGCTGGCGACCTGTGGCAGCACCGGTTTGAGATAAATAGTCAATAAGCGGAATAGGTTCAGGCTGATCGTGCATACTTCATGCAGCTCGGCGCTCGCGCTCGGATCCTTCGCCAGATCCCAAGGTTTTTTCTCATCCACATACTGATTCACGACATCGGCGAGCGCCATGATCTCGCGTAGTGCCTTGCCATATTCGCGCGCTTCATATAAATCGGCGAGTTCGGGTGCGGCTGCGGCCAAGCGCAAGACCAGGTCAGTGTCCCCAATCTGGTTTGCCAGCTTGCCGTCGAAACGCTTGGTGATAAACCCGGCAGCGCGGCTGGCAATGTTTACATATTTTCCGATCAAGTCGCTGTTCACGCGCGCGGTGAAGTCATCCAAGTTGAGGTCGATATCCTCCAGCGCGCTATTGAGTTTCGCAGCGTAGTAATAGCGCAGCCATTCCGGATTGAGCCCTTGCTGCAGATAGCTTTCGGCCGTGATGAAGGTGCCGCGCGACTTGGACATTTTTTGTCCATCGACGGTTAAGAAGCCATGGGCGAATATTTTAGTCGGGGTGCGATATCCGGCGAACGATAGCATCGCCGGCCAGAACAAGGCATGGAAGTAGAGAATATCCTTGCCGATGAAGTGATACAGCTCAGTTTCCGAACCCTCGTTCCAATAAGCGCCGAAATCGAGGCCGCGTTTCGCGCACAGATTCTGGAAGCTCGCCATATAACCCACCGGCGCGTCGAGCCAGACATAAAAATATTTGCCTGGCGCATCGGGAATCTCGAACCCGAAGTAAGGCGCATCGCGCGAGATATCCCAGCTGTGCAGGCCGCCGGAGAGCCACTCGTCCATTTTGTTTGCCGCTTCATCCTGCAAGTGGCCGCTGCGCGTCCATTGCTTCAAGAAATCGGCGCATTCGCCTAGCTTGAAGAAATAATGTTCTGAGGATTTTTTGACCGGCGTAGCGCCTGAGACGGCGGAGTAGGGATTGATCAAATCGGTCGGGGCATAGGTGGCGCCACAGGCCTCACACGAATCGCCATACTGGTCTTTGGCGTGGCACTTGGGACATTCGCCCTTGATGAAGCGATCCGGTAAAAACATTTGCTTTTCTGGGTCGTACAGTTGCTCGATGGTACGCACGTCGATCAGGCCCTGATCACGCAGCCGGCGATAGATACCTTGCGCCAACTCGCGGTTTTCATCCGAGTTGGTCGAGTAGTAGTTGTCGAACGAAACATGGAACCCGGTGAAATCGCGCTGATGTTCGCCGTGCATGCGCTCGATCAATTCTTCGGGCGTAATTTGTTCTTTTTCCGCGCGCAGCATAATCGGCGTGCCGTGGGTGTCGTCGGCGCACACGTAATGGCAGACATGGCCGCGCATTTTTTGGAAGCGCACCCAGATGTCGGTTTGGATGTATTCCACCAAGTGGCCTAGATGAATACTGCCGTTGGCATAGGGCAGGGCGGAGGTAACCAGGATGTTGCGCGTCATGTAGGGGAGCCGGGGCGGGAAAGGGCGTATTTTAGCGGCCTTGTCCGGCACGTGCACCTGGCTTACGGTTTTAACTGCCTTGGCCTTGAAAAAACAAGGGTTATTCTCGTTTTTCGGAGCCAAAAAAATCCACGCCATTGGGCAAAAACATTTAAAATCGGCGTTTTTCCGAATTACCTAGGGCACTCGCCCCGTATCGCCCCCAGGATATCTTTTAGGAGCAGCAAGCAATGTCGATTTCCGAGTTACAAGTCCAGACCGCGTTGAAAGAGGCGATCGATCCCAATATGCAGAAGGATTTCATCAGCGCGAAGACCGTGCGCAATATCAAGATCGACGGCAATAATGTGACGCTGGATGTGGTGCTGCCTTACCCAGCGAAAAGCGTCCTTGCCGAGATCAAGCAACAGATCGAAGCCAAACTTAAAACTATTCCTGATGTGGGCAATGTGAACGCGGCGGTTTCTTCAAAGATTCTCTCGCATGCGGTGCAGCGCGGCGTAAAGCCGATACCGGGCGTGCGCAACATCATCGCCGTGGCGTCGGGCAAGGGCGGCGTGGGCAAATCCACCACTGCGGTTAATTTGGCTTTGGCGCTGTCGGCTGAAGGCGCGCGCGTCGGCATACTTGACGCTGATATCTACGGCCCATCGCAGCCGATGATGCTCGGACTGGCCGATGCCAAGCCGGAATCGGAAGATGGACAAAATATGGAGCCGATGATCGGCCATGGCCTGCAAGCCATGTCGATTGGGTTCCTGATCGATGTGGAAACGCCGATGGTGTGGCGCGGCCCGATGGTGACCCAGGCCTTGGAGCAGTTGCTCAACAACACCAAATGGAAAGATCTGGATTACTTGGTGGTCGATTTGCCACCGGGCACCGGCGACATTCAGCTGACCTTGGCGCAGCGCGTGCCAGTAACCGGCGCGGTAATCGTAACCACGCCGCAGGACATCGCGCTGATCGATGCGCGCAAGGGCCTCAAGATGTTCCAGAAGGTGAATATCCCCATCCTGGGCATCGTCGAAAACATGAGCCTGCACATTTGTTCCAAGTGCGGCCATGAAGAACGCATTTTCGGCGAAGGCGGCGGCGAGCGCATGGGCAAAGACTACGATATCGAAATGTTGGGTTCGCTACCGCTGGATATGGCCATTCGCCAGCAAGTGGACTCGGGTAAGCCCACCGTAGTGGCCGATCCGGATGGCCGCGTGTCGCAAATCTACAAACAAATCGCGCGCCGCGTAGCGGTGAAGATCGGCGACTTGGCGCAGGATCATTCGGCCAAGTTCCCGAGCATTGTGATTCAGAATACCTAATCGGCTATGAGTATTAAATCCGACAAATGGATCCGCCGCATGGCGGCGAGTCACGGCATGATCGAGCCGTTCGAGCCGGGACAAGTGAAGCAGGTGAACGGTAAGCCGATCGTGTCCTACGGCACATCGAGCTACGGTTACGATATTCGCTGCTCCAACGAATTCAAACTGTTTACCGATATCAACTGCACCATCGTCGATCCCAAAAACTTCGATCCGAAGTCGTTCGTCGAAGTTCATGGCGAATCGTGCATCATCCCGCCCAATTCGTTCGCGTTGGCGCGCACCGTGGAATATTTCCGCATTCCGCGTAATGTGCTGACCATTTGCCTGGGCAAAAGCACCTATGCGCGCTGTGGCATTATCGTTAATGTCACGCCCTTTGAGCCGGAGTGGGAAGGCTATGTAACGCTGGAGTTCTCCAACACCACACCGTTGCCGGCGCGGATTTACGCCAACGAGGGCGTGGCGCAAGTGGTTTTTTTTGAGGCGGACGAAGAGTGCGAAACCTCGTACAAAGACCGCAAGGGCAAGTACCAGGGTCAGACCGGCGTGACCCTACCGAAGATTTGAACACCACTTTGATTTCCCTAGCTGTCTATCTCACCGCTCCCCATTAGGAGAAGCCATGCGTTTTCGTTTTCCCGTATTCATTATTGACGAGGACTTTCGCACCGAGAACGCGAGCGGCTTCGGCGTGCGCGCACTGGCCAAAGCCATCGAAGACGAAGGCATGGAAGTGCTGGGCGTCACCAGTTACGGCGACTTGTCCTCCTTCGCGCAACAGCAGTCGCGCGCCTCAGCGTTTATTTTGTCGATTGACGACGAAGAGCTTTCCGGCACCCCGGAACTGGCGCAAGAGGCCTTGGCGAATCTGCGTAAATTCGTGGAAGAAATTCGCTTCCGCAATGCCGAGATTCCGATTTTTCTGCATGGCGAAACGCGTACCGCGCGCCACATTCCGAATGACATCCTGCGCGAGTTGAATGGTTTCATTCATATGCTGGAAGATACGCCCGAATTTTTGGCGCGCTATATCGGGCGTGAAGCCAAGGCTTATCTCGATTCCATCGTGCCGCCATTTTTCCGTGCGCTGACGCATTACGCGGCAGACGGCTCCTACTCTTGGCATTGCCCGGGGCATTCGGGTGGCGTCGCATTTTTGAAAAGTCCGATTGGCCAGATGTTTCACCAATTTTTCGGCGAGAATCTGCTGCGCGCCGACGTGTGCAATTCGGTGGAAGAGTTGGGGCAAATTCTCGACCATACCGGTCCGGTAGCCGCTTCGGAACATAACGCGGCACGCATTTTTAATGTTGACCACTTGTTCTTCGTCACCAACGGCACCTCGGCTTCGAACAAGATGGTGTGGCATGCGACGGTGGCGCCAAACGACATCGTGCTGGTCGACCGCAATTGCCATAAATCGATTTTGCACGCCATCATCATGTGCGGCGCGATTCCGGTGTTCCTGACCCCGACGCGCAACCACTACGGCATTATCGGCCCGATTTCGCTCGACGAATTCCGCCCCGAAAATATCCAGAAGAAAATTGCCGCGCACCCCTTCGCCAAGGACATTAAAACCAAACCGCGCATCCTCACCATCACCCAGAGCACCTACGATGGCATCGTGTACAACGTGGACACGATCAAGGATTTGCTCGGCAGTTATATCGATACCCTGCATTTCGACGAGGCTTGGCTGCCGCACGCGACCTTCCACGATTTCTACAAAGGCATGCACGCCATCGGCAAGGACCGGCCGCGTTCCAAGGATGCCTTGGTGTTTTCCACGCAGTCCACGCACAAGATGCTCGCGGGCCTATCGCAGGCTTCGCAAATCCTGGTGCAGGATTCACAGAACCGCAAGCTCGATTACCATAGTTTCAATGAAGCGTATTTGATGCACACCTCGACTTCGCCTCAGTACGCGATCATTGCCTCGTGCGACGTGGCGGCGGCGATGATGGAGCCGCCCGGCGGCACCGCGCTGGTGGAAGAGTCGATTCTGGGAGCGCAGGATTTTCGCCGCGCCCGGCGCAAAGTGGATGCGGAATTCGGCGAATCCTGGTGGTTCAAGGTGTGGGGGCCGGAGCACCTGGCCGAAGAAGGCATTGGCGAGCGTGACGACTGGGTGTTGCGCGACAACGAGCGCTGGCATGGCTTCGGTAATCTGGCCTCGGGCTTCAATATGCTCGATCCGATCAAGGCCACGGTCATTACGCCGGGCCTGGACGTCGAGGGCGAATTCGCCGATTGGGGCATCCCCGCCGCGATCGTCACCAAGTATCTCGCCGAGCATGGCGTGATCGTAGAGAAGACCGGGCTCTATTCTTTCTTCATTATGTTCACCATCGGTATCACCAAAGGCCGTTGGAACACGCTGCTCACTGCGCTACAGCAATTCAAGGCGGACTGCGACGAGAACCAGCCGCTGTGGCGCGTACTGCCCGAGTTCGTGACCAAGCATCCGCGTTACGAAAAAATCGGTTTCAAAGCACTATGCGAACAAATTCATGCACTCTACAAAGAGAATGATGTGGCACGCCTGACGACCGAGATGTATCTGTCGGAGATGGCGCCCGCGATGAAACCGGCCGATGCGTTCGCGAAAATGGCGCACCGCGAAATCGAGCGAGTCGAGATTGATGATTTGGAAGGGCGCATCACCAGCGTGCTGTTGACGCCTTATCCCCCGGGTATTCCCCTGTTGATCCCCGGTGAGCGCTTCAATAGCACCATCGTGCGCTACCTCAAATTCGCGCGCATTTTCAACAAGCGCTTCCCCGGCTTTGAGACCGATATTCACGGGCTGGTCACGGAGGAAGGGGACGGCGACAAACGCTATTTCGTGGATTGTGTGGCCTAATCACCCCTACTGGGTAGGCGCAACACACCTCATCCCAGCTTTAAGTGTTGCACCTAAGCCATTGCAATAATTAAAAAAAGCCTTGCAAAGGGGCTTTTTTTGGTTTTAACTTGGCGATGAATAATTCAAAGCGGGCTTCAATACGGCCTGTTTTGCAAAATAAACCTTTGTGAACAATAAGTAAGCTAAAGGGTGCGAAGCGGATGCCGATAACAAAAAGTATGAAGCAGCTCATTACCCCATTTTTTGTTCTATTTTTCGCGATGTCGAATGCGCAGGCAGAGTGCCTGAAAGTACTTAACGCAGATCGCCTCGACTTTGGCGTCAAAACGGGTTTGCAGGAATACGATTGCAAACCGGTCGATCCCATCGCGGACAAAATCAAGCAATTCGATCCTTCCATCCTCCACGCCAAAGGGGATCCCGATCTGCGTTCCGCCATGGCGTTGATCCTGGATGAAAAAACCGGCGAAATCATCTACGCCAAAAACGCCGAATCCCGCACCCCGATCGCTTCCATCACCAAGCTGATGACGGCCATGGTGACTTTGGATGCTCGGCTATCCCTGGATGAAAAGATTACGCTCACCAATGACGATATTGATCGTGTTAAAGGTACCCACTCGCGGCTTAAGATTGGCGCTCAGCTTACGCGGCGTGAATTGCTGCATCTGGCGCTGATGTCATCGGAAAATCGTGCTGCCGCCGCACTCGCACGCACCTACCCTGGCGGCGGTGAGGCCTTTATTGCAGCGATGAATCGCAAGGCATCGCAGCTCGGCATGGCAAGTACCCGATTCGCTGATTCGACTGGCCTACGTAGCGAGAACCAATCCACGGCGGAAGATCTTGCGCGCATGGTGCGTGCCGCGCATACCTACCCGATCATCACCGAATTGACTACCACCACTTCTTACGACCTGCAAATGCCGATCTACAAGCGGGCGCGCGCGCTGGCGCAAAAGAAACTCGCAAATCGCAGTCGTACGGTGCGTACCTTGGCATTCCACAATGTAGCTTTCCGTAATACCAATAAATTGGTGAGCGATAAAGATTGGCAAATCGGCTTGTCCAAAACTGGCTATATTGCTGAAGCGGGCCACTGTCTCGTCATGCAAGCTACCATCGCCAACCAGCAACTCATCATCGTGCTGCTCGATTCTGATGGCAAATATACGCGGATCGCTGATGCTGTACGTATCAAGCGCTGGCTGGAAAGCAGCGTTAAACCCACCAAACGCGTCAGTTAATGCGTGTCTCTCTCGGCTTCCCTTTTTTAAAGGGTAGCCTGACTTGCCAGCTTACCCTTTGTTTCGCATCAAATGACGCGATGGTGCTCAGCAATCAATAACTGATAAATATAGCTTTGTAGCAAGATCGTTTCCGCGCTGCCCAAGTCTTCAAACTCGACCCCGTGTACGTAAACCGCACCCCCCTCGTGTGCAGGGGTTTGGTGTTCGACGTTCTGAATCCGCACTTTCAAGTTCAAATGCGCCTCATAGTCATTCGGGTTGTTGCGAAACGCAAAGCTCAAATGCAGGTGCTGTCCCTTCTGCCCAAGCAACTTGTCCGATTCCACATGTGCGCCGTTGGTGCTGAGATCGGTAAGCACCACCTCCTGCGGAAATTCTCGTTCACCCACCAATTTAGCTTTGGCTGTCAGATGCAGACTGACGCGCAGCGTTTTACGAATTTCCGTGCATTGAATCGTGCTGGGGAATGCGAGGTGCATGTAATGCGCTGGGCTGATGCACACACGGATCACCGGGACGATAAAAGCAAAGGCATTGGTCCCAGAGAACACTCGAACGGTCATGATCGCGTCTTCCTCGATAGGCAGTGGCAGCCCCTCCACGATCGGCGTCTTAATCAGCAAGCTTTGATTGCGCATGTACCCGATCAGACTCGTGAAGTAGCGCGCCTTATCGGTTGACTCCATGCGCTCCAATTCAATCCGCTCACCGATTTGCAGATTCATTTCGTCGAATTCGCATGTGGCAACTTGCAGGCCGGGTTTTTCGGGGAATAAGGGGGGCTGAGGCATAGCATCCTCGTAGAGATGATGAAGATTCACGCAATACGGACAAGATCGTCCGTTTCAATATAAGCCCGAGTTCGGCTGGAAGACAAGCAAACCTGAGCAGAAATGGCGCCCCGAACACGAATCGAACGTGTGACCTACCCCTTAGGAGGGGGTTGCTCTATCCACTGAGCTACCGGGGCGTAAGGCCGTGTATTTTAGCCGAAATTCGCGCCTACGCTCTCCTGTGCAATGGGCGGCGCTTCAACGCATTTTCAAGCTACCGTGTCGTGCCCGTGTGTTGGTACTGACTTGAGGCGTGGAGGTGGCAATAGTGTATTCTCAGCGGGCAAAATGTATGCAAGATAAAGGGTTGCATGAAATGAAAATCGCAACGACTCGTCGCGATGCGGATTCTGCTTAGCCGGTTTGGGCGCGTTCTTGAAGTCGGAAGTTGGCGAGTGAAATTGAGCATTGATATTTTGATCGAGAGGCATAACAATGGGCGATCACCCATTAAAAAAGCATACCTAAAAATTACGTGACCCATCTCAAACAAACCGAACTCGAACCACTCGCCTCTCAACTGGATCGCGCCTATGCCGCGCTCATCGTGGAGGTGCGGCAA
>JAUXTZ010000297.1 GCA_030681095.1 Burkholderiales bacterium | reverse complement strand
ATGCAATATGAATGCATCGGTTGTGGCGCGTGTGTGGATGCCTGCAATCAGGTGATGGAAAAGGTGGGCTATCCGAAAGGCTTGATCCGCTACTCGACCGAGAACGTACTCAAAAGAAAATACACCGATGCGGAGATCCTGCGCCATGTATTCCGCCCCCGCACCTTGATCTACAGTGCCATTTTATTAGTCGTATCGGCCGCGCTGATCACCGCGCTCACAGTCCGTGTGCCGCTGCAAGTGGATGTGATGCGCGACCGCAATGCCTTGGCGCGTGAAACCGCACAGGGTTTGGTTGAGAACAGCTACCGTATCATGGTCATTAATATGGATGCCGTACCGCACACGTTTACGATCAAGGTGGAAGGTGTGCCGAATATAAAAGTGGTCACCGACGTGTCACCTCTCTCGGTAGAGGCTTTGTCTTCGCGCCTGGTGTCGGTGCGCTTGCAAGCAGACCCGGCCGAGATTAAAGGGCGCACCGCCAAGGTCACCTTCCGGGTAAGCGCGACGGAAAACAGCAAGCTGACCCGTACGCTACAAACTACCTTCTTCGCCCGTTAACGAGAGGAATAAAATGCACGGCATGCCGCAGCAACGACCTTGGTACCGCGACTATTGGCCCTGGTTCCTCATCTCATTACCCGCCTCAGCCGTGGTGGCCGGTTTTATCACGCTGTGGCTGGCGATCCAAAGCGATGACGGCGTCGTGGTCGATGATTACTACAAGCAAGGCCTCGGCATCAATCGCACCCTGGCACGGGATGAAACCGCAGCGCGGCTGCAACTCATAGCAGACCTGCACTTGGCGGGCGGCAATGTCGCGCTCACCCTCAGCGGCCAACTCGCGAGCTATCCCGAGCAGATTAGCTTACGCATCGCGCATCCCACCCGCGCCGGCATGGACCAGACAGCCGTATTGACCCACATTGGCAACGGGCGCTATAGCGGCCACGCCCAGTTGCCTGCGCCGGGCCGCTGGGCTTTGGTATTGGAAGATCCGGGAAAAATCTGGCTGTTGCATGGGCAGATTACCCAGGGCAGGGAAGAGCGCGTTACCTTGAAACCGAACAGCTAGCCAGGTGCTTGGGCGATCGCTAGCCCGATATTACAAATGAAACAGGAGGAGAGAAAAATGAAACGACTGATGTGGGTGCTCTGGCCTTCATTTCTGGTTGCTATCGCCATGGATGGCGTGATGTTCTCCACTTTTGATCCCTTGGAAATCGCCTATAACGGCGAGCCCCTGTTTGAAAGTCGCATGGCAGCTTATACGATCGCCTTCCTGGTTTTCTGGCTATTCGCAGCCGGCTCCAGCGCGCTTACCTGCTACCTGCAAAGCACGCTGCGCAAGGATGGGCCGGCCTGTCCGCCGGTTGATTCGTGAGGGATGCAAGCAAACTTGGCTTGATTGGCGCGCTCAAGGACTTGCACACCTGTGAAATCGTCGGCTGGGCGATGGATAGCCGTATGATCCAGACACTGGTGGCGGATGCCTTGCGTGCCGCGTATTGGCGCAATAAGCCGCAGCCTGGATTACTACATCACTCCGACCGTGGCAGCCAGTATTGCAGCAGCGCTTACTGCGCACTGCAAGCCAGCTATGGCATGCAAACGTCGATGAGTCGGAAAGGGAATTGCTGGGACAATGCGCCGATGGAAAGCTTCTTTGGCACACTGAAGACGGAAAGCTTGCATCATTACCGCTTCGCCACGCGCGAGCAGGCAAGGCAGGTCGTCTTTGAATATATCGAGGTGTTTTACAATCGCATTCGACGGCATGCAAAAATCGGCAATCAGATACCGGCTAAATTCGCTAAGCAATGTTACGCCAGCGATAAAATCGCGGCATAATCCGGATGACTTGCCCGTCCACTAAATCGGACTCCGCTCAAACAGCGTCGCGTCAGGCAGCGGGATTCCATCAAGGACGGCTCCTATGTCAGTCGCGACCGGAACTGGAATTCTGTGCATTCTGCAGCAGCGGGAGAATTTCCTCCGCCGGCAGCGGTTTGCTGTAAAAAAAGCCCTGCATGGCGTCGCAGCCGCGTTCGAGCAAGAAGTCAAACTGCTCCTGCGTTTCCACCCCTTCGGCCACCACCTTGAGGCGCAGGCTGTGAGCCATGGCGATGATGGCGGCCACGATCGCCGCGTCATCCGGGTCGGTCGTAATATCCCCTACGAAGGATTTGTCGATCTTGATGGTATCGATGGGCAAGCGCTTGAGATAGCTTAAGCTCGAATAGCCGGTGCCGAAATCGTCGATGAAGATGCGCATGCCCTTGGCGCTCAACGCCTGCAGGATATTGGCTGCCGTCGACAAGTTTTGCATCAGGATACTTTCGGTAATCTCCAATTCCAGACAGGATGGATCCACCCCCGTTTCCCCCAGCACCCGCTCGATGGTTTCAACCAAGTCGTGCACTCTGGCCGCTTCACCCGAGGACTGGCCCCCCTCTGTTTCACCGCTGGCTGATAAATGCCTGAACTGACGTGCCGACAGGTTCACTGCCACCGGTAGATCGAGAATTCCTTCCCCTTGCCAGGCCTTGATCTGCAAACACGCTGTCCGCAAGACCCATTCGCCGATCGGGACGATCAGGCCGGTTTCCTC
>JAUXTZ010000285.1 GCA_030681095.1 Burkholderiales bacterium | reverse complement strand
CGGAAGTGATCAATTCCAGTTTACCCAGTTGCATTTTTCCCGCTTGGGCGACGCGCTCGCACAACTCGGCAGGGGGGCTTTGCAGTAGCTCATTCGCAAGCGCCTGCTGCACAGACCAGACGATGGAGATGCGGTTCCCCGGCAAGGGCAGATAAGCCAGCACGCCCTCCGGTTGAAACCACTGGTAAGCCGTGCCGTGATGCGGCTGCTCGGTCGTGAAATTCGCCACTACGCCGAGTTGCCGGTAATCCTTGTCGTGCGCTTCAATCCCGGCTTGGCTGCGTACCCAGGAGCGCGCACCATCAGCGGCGACGATCAATTTAGCGGCTATCGTTCGACTGTCGTTTAGCGTCAAATGCGCCGCTTCATCGCGCATTTCGAGCGCCGCACACTCGCCGGGGCAAAACAGCGTCACCTCACTGGCTGTGCCAAGCTGGCGCCATAAAATGGCCTGCAATTCGCGGCTCTCGACGATGTAGGCCAGCTCACCCAACCCTGCCTCGTAGGCGTTGAAATCAAGACGGGCATGACCATCGTCGCCAAAAATTGCCATCGCTTCGATGCGCGCAATCCGCTCACTCGGCAATTCGCCCCACGCGCCCAGTCCTTTTAGGAAGCCGGCACTGCCGGGACTGATGGCGTAGATGCGCTTATCCCAACTGGCATCGTGCGGCAGCGCTTGCGGTGGCCGCGCCTCGATCAGCGCGATCGACAAACCCGTGCCGCGCAGTGCCAGTGCCAAGCCGCTGCCGACCAGACCGGCGCCGACAATCGCTACATCGAAGGATTGGCCGCTCATCCCTTCGCCCCAAAAATCATGCGTCGCACCACAAACGATTTCACCGGCGGTAGCACGTCGAGCACCGAAAGCGCCAAGCCGCGCGCTTGGCGCAAGCCTTCCAACCGATTCGAAAAGCCGCGCACCAATAAGTCGGTGAAAAAAATCCCCCCCCGGGTATCCACTCGCCTACCTGCGACATAGCGATCGAGCATGGCCACACCACCGATCGCCTCCGGCGCGCAGGAGAGGATTTGCCGCGACAGCTCCCACGCATCGCGCAGCCCCATATTGAAACCCTGCCCTGCCACCGGATGCAGCATTTGCGCGGCGTTGCCGATCAAGACCAGGCGCTCGCGCGTGATGGGATGGCTTTTACGCAGGCTGAGCGGAAAACTCGATCGCGGCCCCGCTTTTAGAAAACGGCCTTGGCGGTCGCCGAAATGCGCGTGCAATTGCGATAAAAAGTCAGTTTCGCTCAACGCCAAGATTTGCGTGGCGCGCTCGGGTGATGCCGTCCACACCAGTGCATAACCCTCACCGCTCGGCAGCAAAGCCGCCGGGCCGTCTTCGGTGAAACGCTCATACGCCTGATGCTTGTGCGGCAGCTCGGTGTTGACTTGGCACACTACCGCCGCTTGATGATAGTCGCGGCATTCGCGCACGATGCCGGGAATGTCTTGCAAACTACGCCCGCCATCCGCCAGCGCAACGAGGCGGGAAGTCAGGGTATGGCTTGCGCCCTCATGGGTGAACTGCACCTGCGCGGCTGCCGTGCCAGGGACGACTTCAGACACTTGCGCCCCGGTCACATAACGCGCGCCGCACTGTTGCAGCGCCGCGTGCAAAGCGTGTTGCAACTCGGCATAAGGGATGACATAACCGAGCGCGGGCAGATTCGCTTCTTCGGCGCTGAGCAGGGCGCGGCCAAAACTGCCGCGCTGCGAGATGTGGATCTGCGTGATCGGCGTGACCGCCGCGAGCTTGCCCCAGATGCCGACCCGCTCCAACACCAAGCGGCTGCCGTGGGACAGCGCCAGGGTGCGCGTATCACGCCGAGCGGCGACATCGGCCTGCGCTTCGAGCACGACGAGTTTGAGCGACGGCGCGCCTTGCGCCAAGGCCAAGGCCAGTGTCGCCCCCACCGGGCCGCCACCGACGATGATCACGTCGGCATCAAATGCACTCGCCATTTCATTCATGCTCAAATCCGATTTTTCATGCACGCTTCAATTTCCGCCACGCTCTTTGGCGCCGCCTGCGTCATTACTTCACATGCGCCTTCCGTCACCCGCACATCATCCTCGATGCGAATGCCGATGTTCCAGAACCGCTCTGGCACTTGATCCGATGGGCGCACATAAAAGCCCGGCTCGACGGTGAGCACCATATCCGCTTGCAGTACGCGCCAATCGCCGCCGCGTTTGTATTCGCCCGCGTCGTGCACATCCATGCCGAGCCAATGCCCGGTTTTGTGCATGTAGAAGCGCTTGTAATCGCCGGATTCGATCACGCCATCGACGCTGCCGGCGCACAATTCAAAATCGATCATGCCTTGCGCCAACACCCGCAGCGCGGCTTCGTGCGGCTCGTTCCAGTGGCAGCCGGGTTTCACTTTCGACATCGCAGCGGTTTGCGCGGCCAGCACCAACTCATACAGGTCTTTTTGCACCGGACTGAATTGCCCGCTCACCGGAAACACGCGCGTGATATCGGCGGCATAGCCATCGAGCTCGCAGCCGGCATCGATCAATAGCAACTCCCCAGCTTTGAGTTGATCGTTGTTACTGACGTAATGCAGCACGCAAGCATTGGCGCCGCCGGCGACAATGGAGGTATAGGCTGGCGCTTGCGCGCCATGGCGGCGAAATTCGTGCAACAACTCGGCTTCGATTTCATATTCCCAGCGGCCAGGCCGCGCCGCTTGCATCGCGCGCCGATGCGCGCCGCCGGAAACCTGCGCTGCGCGGCGCATGATGTCGAGCTCATGCGCGTCCTTGAATAAACGCATTTCATCCAGCAGCGAGCGCACATCGCGTATTCCGCCCGGCGCAGTGACGCCATTGCGCGCCTCGGCGCGCACGCTATTCAACCAGCCCACGACTCGCGTATCCCAGCTCGGGTCCGCGCCCAGATCGAAAAACAAGCTCGGCTGGTCGGCCAACAATTTAGGCAGCATCGCATCGAGCTGATCGATCGGATACGCTTCGTCGAAACCGAAAGCGTCACGTGCGCCATCCGGGCCATAGCGAAAGCCATCCCAAATCTCGCGCTCCATATTCTTTTCGCGGCAGAACAAAATGGTTTTCACCGTATCCGTGACCACCATCACCAGCACCGCCTCCGGTTCGGGAAAGCCGCTGAGGTAGTAAAAATAGCTGTCGTGGCGGAAGGGATAGTGCGAATCGCGGTTGCGCAGGCGCTCGGCCGCGGTCGGGATCACCGCCACCCCGGCGCCCATTTGCTGCGCGAGTTTTTCACGGCGTTCACGATAAAAAGTCATAGCACTTTTCCCAATCTCAACAATCTAAAATTTACCCGCGAATTTACTTCAACATACGATCCAAGGTAGCCAGCCGCTGCGGGGTGCCGACATCCACCCAGCGCGCGCGGTGATGCTCGCCCCGCACCAAGTCGTGCCCTATCAGCGTTTTCAGCAAAGGCGCGAGTTTGGCCTTAGTACCGCGTTCAATGTCGCGAAACACGTCGGGATGATAAACGGCGACACCGGTAAACGTCAGCATCGGATGGCCGCTGAGTTTGACCATACTGTGCTCCAAGGCGAAATCGCCTTGTTCATGATGTAGCGGGTTATTAGCCAGCACTAAATACGCCGCGAACAGCTCGGGATTAGCGCGCATGGCCATCGCCATTTCTTGCGCACGGCCAAAATCGTAATTGATAAAAATATCGCCATTCACCACCAAGAAAGGGGCATTGCCCAACAAGGGCAGCGCATAGGCGATGCCGCCCGCAGTTTCCAGAGCCTCGCCTTCGGCGGAATAGCGAATCTGCGCACCGAATTGGCTGCCATCGCCCAGCGCCGCTTCGATCATATGACCGAGGTGGGCATGGTTGATCACCAAATCGGTGATGCCCGCACGCACCAAATTCTCGATATGCCACACGATGAGCGGCTTGCCGCCAACCTTGAGCAAGGGCTTGGGCGTGGAGTCGGTCAGCGGCCGCATGCGCTCGCCGCGCCCGGCGGCCAGGATCATGGCTTTCATATCAGAAAGTGTAGCCCGCTTGCTGCTCGCTGCCGTGCAATTGATCCAGCAATTTCAGCAAGGGTCCCAGCGCGCGATAGCGATCGCAGGCGCGGCGTAGATAGTGCATCACCAGCGGCATGTCCTTGAGGTAGCCCTCCTTACCATCGCGATGATAGAGCCGCGCAAAAATCCCCAGCACCTTGATGTGGCGCTGCACGCCCATCCATTCGAAATCGCGGTAGAAGTCGCCAAAGTCCGGCGCAATCGGCAGGTGCGCACGCTTGGCATTTTCCCAATAACGTACCGCCCAATCTACGACACGTTCTTCATCCCAGGCGATGTAAGCGTCCTTGTACAGCGACACCAGATCGTAGCTGATCGGCCCATACACCGCGTCTTGGAAATCCAGCACGCCGGGATTGGGATCGGACAGCATCAAATTGCGCGAGTGGTAGTCGCGGTGCACATACACACGCGGCTGCGCCAGCACGTTTTTCAAGATGGATTTAAATGCTTGCTCCAGCGTTTCGGTTTGACTCGACGTCAACGTGAGATTGAGATGCTTGGCAATATACCAATCGGGGAACAAGCGCATTTCGCGCAGCAGCAGCGCCTCGTCGTATAGCGGCAATTCGTTTGGCTTGCTCGCGAGTTGAATCTTGATCAGCGCCTCGTTCGCGGCGCGATAGAGCGGGTCGGCGTTTTGTTCATTCAGTTGATCAAGATAGGTGTCGGCGCCCAGATCGCTCAGCAATAGAAATCCTTGCTGCAGATCTTGGGCGAGATTTTCCGGCACATGCACCCCGGCCGCCAGAAACAGTTGAGCGACATGGATGAACGGCGCGCAGTTTTCATGCTCGGGCGGTGCGTCCATCACGATCAGGGTGCGGTCAGAAAGGCTTACCCGGAAATAACGCCGGAAACTGGCATCACTCGATGCGGGGGCGAGGCTAAAATCTTTTCCAGGCAAAACCCGGTGTAGCCAGTCTTGGAGTGATGCGA
>JAUXTZ010000282.1 GCA_030681095.1 Burkholderiales bacterium | reverse complement strand
TAAAGCTTGTGCATCAATAAAATTGATGCCGTGCTTCAGAAGATTAGCTTGGCTTTTCTGCTCATTAAATTCAAAAGTAATCACGGTATAGAAAATATACCATTATTGGTGTGAATGCAAGTGCCAGAGAGTACCTCTAACATTGGAATGCACCGGCGCTGCGCGGCTTCATCGCGCAGCGTCCAGCGACCGAAGGGAGCGAGGTTGAGCGCCATGTTAGAAACCTTGCTACTTGAGTGCGGGCGTATTTGGAAGCCCGGTTGGGCTGAATGAAATGAAGCCCAACATCACAGAGGGTGGATGAACAGATGCGTTACCAACGTGCCGATGCAGCGGGAGGCACATAAGGCCGGGTTCTCGCGGCGACTGGCAAAAGACAAGCACATTCGTGCCTGCCACCAGGCCAAGCGTGAGCGCGGCATCTGGCAGCGGCGGATGTGGGGTGAGAATAAACGATGGAGTAGATGGTTATGGTGAGTGGTGAGATGTTGGGCTTCATTACATTCAGCCCAACCTACCGCGCTCGTTAGGCTCGGGCGACATAGCTGACTGCCCCAATTTCCCGCGAGCAGTCTCCGAGACCCCGTGCTTCGTAAAGCTGAAACAGCGCCTTTATGACCGGACGAGGAAGCTGAAGCTCAGCTTCAATGTCCTCGCCACGAAGCCGTTGTCCAGGCGTACAACTCTCCAGTATTTGCACGAGGCCATCCATTTTGCTCTGATCTTCATATAGCGCACAAAGGTACACAACATACTTGGGGTCTTGCACCCAAAGGCCATCGACGTATCTCGCTCCGATGGCATGGGTACCAACGATGAATCCTTGCGCTTCTAGAATTGCAAGAGGTCGGCTGTACTGGGTGTAGAACGCACTATCAAATCGAAGATTAGTTACCCCAGTAGCCGCCAGTTCCCTGTATAGCTTCTCCGACACCTCGCGAATATCCGGGTGTAGTGTGGAAATTGGATCCTCAAGCGAAAGAAGCCGACGCTGAATGGCTACCGAATCAATCTCGGTCTGCAATTGCATAAGCGATGGCACGAAAGGAAGAGATGCACCAACTATGCGCGCAACGGACATGAGCCATTTCATGATGGAATACCTTTCAAGAGCCTAACGTTTGAGCTAACCGGCGTGCAAAAGCAGAGCGAAGCGGCGCTTTTGCACGTCCGTGTTGAGCGATTTGTTAGGGCGCATTGTACGGCCCAAGAAAACGCACGCCGTTGAAGTGAATTAGGTGCGATGGTGCATCAGCCACCCACACTTCGGTTTCCCACGCGATTTCGCCCAGATACCGGCCCATGATGGAGCGGTTCGGGAACGCGGTCACATAGACCAGTCCGGCTGTTGATCCTGCGAACAGCTTGGCCAGCTCGGCGTGTCGCTTGCCATCGACAGGGCCATGACTGGTGACAGACTCGACCAGCAACAGCCAATTCTTCTCGACGAAGTGGAACACCACATCAGGCATCTTGCCGTGTGAATCCACATTGACGCCCAGCTTGGCCAGCAAGACCGCATCGAAGTAACCCCACTTGTCGCCAGTGTCGCCGGCATAGACCAGCACACTACCTGGCGCGAAGCGCGGGCCGAAGTCTTCCACGATGGCGCGGATCAGCTCGCTGTGCTCGCCGGGACTGAGGGTGATTTCCTTGTCCGGTGCAATCTGCATAGGGATACGGTTTTGCTTTCGCTCCATCGCGTACTTTGCCGCCAGCGTCTGACTCAGTGACAGATAAGTCGTCAGGTTGTCGTGCCATTTCGGGGTGCCGAAACTTCGCAATAGGGTCAGCACAGCGGGAGCAACCTGGTAAACAGCCTTTGGGCTGTTTACCGGACGATCTGGCTTGTCCGGGTTATAAAAGGCAATTCCAGCATCGACGAATTGATGCATCGTCTGCCGTCTAAATGTCTCGCGCGTGTTTGGCGCATATTCCTTATCGTAGTGCTTCCGCGACCAGTCCATGATCGGCGTGATGCCGACAAGTGGATTTTCAGCCTGCGCCCACGTTTTTCTAGGGGTGAGGTTGAGCAGTGCCAATAGGGACAGCGCGGATCGTTCGTTATGCTGCGCACGCGGCAGACCCAGAGAAATGAGGATTTGGTGCGCCGCATTGAGATGTTTATTCTTTTTCGTCGTCATGTGGTCAAGTTATCCAATTGTTCATCAATCATGTTCTGTGTCGGCTCGCCGCTGTGCATCGCCCACTCCCCCAGCTTAATCAGCGCCTTCCGACTCGGATACTTCATCATCTTGAGGTCGGTTGCATTGACTTGGGTGTGCCCACTCGAACGGCGGAAGTTTTCATCAACGCCGGTCGTGTTGAGGTAAATGGCCAAGCCACGCGCAAGAGCTTCTGGCAAGCCATGCTTGTTCTCGTGATACACGTTCAGGTGATTCTCTAGACCCAGCATTTCAGCATCGGTAAAGGTGTCTGGCTGAACAACGCTTGCAACGATTCGGCGCTTTTCTTCCTTCGATGAAAAGCGGCGAACCACGCAATAAAAACCATTCGGATAAAGCCACTTTTCCGTCTCAGCGTTGCGCTGGATTGCGTTGGGCTTCTTGATGCCCGGTTTCGGCCATTCGATGTTTTGCCCAGTAAAGTGGGCGGGGTAAAGCAGGGGAACCGTACCCAACTCCGGCATCTCACGAAGATGCTCTTTCATTCTGAAATCGACAACCGGCCCGGTCGACACCTTGACACCAACGTCCTCCAACGAACAGCGAATCGCGCTTGAAAGTTCGATGGTGTTGCGCTCTTGCGAAGTCGGTACATGGATGAAACGTTCGGAATCATCGGGGAACACGATCCGGTTGAACGGATGCGTATGCGTCACGAGGTCAGAGAAGCTGTCATCGGTCGATGTCGTCACTGTCACGTCACCTTGCTGGCCACCACGCTCAAGCAGCAGGATGATGTTCTCCTGCAGCACATCATCGTCCTTAAATGCCTTGCTGCGTGAGTCGAACAGGTGCATGTGTCGAATTGCAGCCCGCTCAAGTACAAAGTCGCGGAAAGGCCGGTAATACGGCCCATTGCAGAAGCTACGTGGAATGATTGCAACGATTTGGCCACCCGGCACCATCATCGCCAGAGCCAAGGCAACAAAAGCGGAATAGAGATTTACTGTTTCAATTCCTGCCTGTCGAAGCAATAGGCGGTGGTGGGAGTTGCTGTTAATTTTTTTATAGGGAGGATTCAGGATTGCGCAAGTGAACCCATTGCCACAATCAAATTGTATTCTATTGACGGCCTGTTCAATAAAGTCGCCGCCCAGTATTTCATAAGTAATCGGCAGTCTGTTCTTGTAACTAAAAAGCGAGTCATTTAATTCTTTGTGAATAAGGCTATCTAATTCGAAGGCAGTTACTTCTACATTCTTGAACCTCAACTCGCCACCAATACACCGTTCAAGAAATGCACTTGAAAGCGAGCCAATACCTGCGCCAGCGTCAAGCAAACGACACTCAAGGCTGCTTCCGGCAGTAAACAAGCTGGCCATGAACTGAGCTGTTCTTACGGGCGTAAGAAATTGACCGAGTTGCGACTTTCTTTTCGCCTCGGTGTTCTTCGATACCCTCAACCTTGTTTGTTCAATTGCTAATAGCAATGATGCGTCTCCTTCTTGCGCCCTAACGTAAAAGTAAGGGGCTGCGCGCTTTTGCGCAGTCCCGCTTGACTGCCGGGTTAGCCATGTTTTTCGACAAGGCCGAAATGGTAAAAATGAACCTCATTGTCTCCATTCTCTTGCATGTGCATGAGCCAGAAACCCGTCTCGCCAAAAAGATGTACCTTATGGCAGTTCAGTAACCGAATTAGCTTCGCACGCCAAGCTGGGAATGACTTCTCAAAAAAGTGAAATCCAGTTTTTGACCCGTATGGGTTTGCAGCATGCAACATGCCGCCACACTTTTTGTAGATGTGAATGAAGTCTTCTTGGGTCAGGTATCCGTCTGTTATGGGTACCAAGTCATTCACCACGCTAGGTACAGCCGATGGCTTTTCCTCGATTGGCTTGGGATAAAAATCAGCATTGATGCGGGACAAATCCTTCAAAAGGAGTTCTGCGTTCCAGTGCGACTCAAAGTTCTTGTGTGCAGCAGCGTACCTATCTTTGTTCGCGACGAGGGAGCTGAAAGCAA
>JAUXTZ010000281.1 GCA_030681095.1 Burkholderiales bacterium | reverse complement strand
GCAGCGCATCGGCTTGCTCGATCAGCGCGACGATTTCCTCCGGGGTGAGGAGGGGGGAGTCGATTGCGGGGAGGGGGGTTAGCAGTGGCATGGACGAGTCATTTGAGAAAAACTTTTTTGCCACGAATTAACACGAATTTTCACGAATTATTTTGGCGATCATGAATCGATGCCGTGTTGGTTTTAAATTCGTGTGCATTCGTGTTAATTCGTGGCAAAAAGTTTTTAAATCCTGATCAAGGCGCCGGCACCGCTTCCAGCAGTTTGCTAATCACGCTATCCAGCGTCACTTTCTCCACCCGCGCGCTGACGGTAGGAATCAAGCGATGGCGCAAGCAATCCGGCGCGATGTCGAGGATGTCGTCGGGCGAGACATAATCGCGGCCGCGCAGGTAAGCCAAGGCTTGTGCGGCGTGGGCGATGGCGAGCGTGGCGCGCGGGCTGGCGCCGACGGCGACGAAGCGCGCGACATCGGGCGCGACTTGTTCCAGTTTGCGCGTGGCCGCGACCAGCGACACAATGTATTGCTCCAGTTCCGGCGCGAGATGCAGGTGATTCACCTCGCCGCGCGCTTTCAACACTAGTGCGGCATCGATCGCCGGCGCGGGTGGCGTGTTGAGTTCTTGTTTGAGCCGCGCGCGTTCGCGCCGCAGTACTTCGAGTTCCTCTGTTTCGCTCGGGTAATCCAGCGTGACGTGCAATAGGAATCGATCCAACTGCGCTTCCGGCAGCGGATAGGTGCCGGCTTGCTCCAAGGGATTTTGCGTCGCCATCACCATGAATAGCGGCGGCAGCGGGCGCGTCACACCGCCGACGGTGATCTGCCGTTCCTGCATCGCTTCCAGCAACGCCGATTGCACCTTGGCTGGCGCGCGGTTGATTTCATCGGCGAGCACGATTTCGTGGAACAACGGGCCTTGCGCGAAATCGAAGCTGCCTTCATTCGGGTTGTAGATGTCGGTGCCGGTGAGATCGCCAGGCAGCAAATCGGGGGTGAACTGAATGCGCTGGAAGCTGGCATGCACCGCATCCGCCAGCGATTTGACCGCAGTGGTTTTGGCTAAGCCAGGCAAGCCTTCCACCAGCACATGCCCGCCTGCTATGAGCGTGACGACTAAGCGGTCGAGCAGTTTGGTCTGGCCGACGATGGCATCATTAAGTGCGGTGCGCAGGGCGACGATGGCGGATTGGCTGGACATGTAAAGGCTTCCTAATAAGGGTTAACGAGTATACCTTAAGGCCATGGCTGGACTTGCTTGGTGGCGGGGTGATGAATATGGCGGGCGGCTGTTGCGAAGATAATTGCGAAGTCGGCGATAACAGCCCGCGCTTTCGGCGCGCGTTGTGGATTGCGTTGTGGGTCAATGCCGCGATGTTCTGCGTCGAACTGGCGGGCGGCTTCGCCGCAGGCTCGGTGTCCTTGCTCGCGGACTCGGCGGATTTTCTCGGCGATGCGGCCAACTACGGATTGTCGCTGGCGGTGTTTTCCCATGGTCTGGTGTGGCGTTCGCGCGCGGCGCTGGTGAAGGGACTCACCATGGGCGCATTTGGCGTATTCGTGCTGAGCAAAGCGGCGTGGCAAATCCATCTCGGCGTGCTGCCTGAGCCCGTCACCATGGGCGTCATCGCGGTGCTGGCCTTGATCGCCAACGCAGGTGTCGCCCTGATGCTGTATGCGTTCCGCAACGGCGACGCCAACATGCGCTCGGTATGGTTGTGCAGCCGCAACGATGCCATCGGCAACGTCGCGGTCATGCTGGCCGCTGTTGGCGTGTTCGCCATCGGGCAGGCGTGGCCGGATTTGATCGTGGCCGGAATCATGGGCACGCTCGCGCTCACCGCTGGCGTGTCGGTGGTGCGACAGGCGCGGCGGGAGATGGCGCGTGCGGCCGAGTGAGGCCAGCGCCATGCGCATCACTCTGTTTCCATTTCCAGGTAGGTGCGGCTGGCATTGCCGCCTTTGAGTGATTCATAGTTCAACAGCGACTTGAAGCGGCTCTGATCAAGCGTATCAAGGGCGCGCTGCAAATCGAGTCCCTTATCCAGCGCGGTTTTCATGTGGCTACGCAATAGCGCCAGATAGTCCTTGGTGTCGCGCTTTGCCTTGGCCAGATCGCATACCTTGCCGTGGCCGGGGACAATCTTCTTCGGCGCGAGTTTTTCCAGGCCCTCGAACGAGGCGAGCCAATCCTTGGTATTGCTCACCGGAATCACGCCGAGCATGCGGTCCACATACACCAGATCGCCGCTGAACAGCACGCGCGATTGCGGCAACCACACCACGCTGTCGCCCGGCGTATGTCCGCCAAAGTAGTGGATGATGCGCAGTTCCGTGCCGCCGAGTTTCAGGGTCTTTTCCTGGTCGAAGCTTTGATCGGGCAAGGTGACGACGGTGCCGTCGATGCGTTCTTTCAAGTCGCGCTTGAGGCCGGCTAAGTGTTCCACGCCACGCGCCGTCATGTCGTCGATCGCTTTCTTGTGGGCGATGATGGTCGCGCCCTGTTCCTTGAAATAGCCGTTGCCCAGCCAGCGATGATCCTGCCCGCCGGTGTTGATGACGTACTTGACTGGCTGCTTGGTCACGCGCCGGATCGCCTCGTGCATTTTTTTTGCGACTTGGTAGCTCGACCCGCTGTCGATTACCACCACGCCTTCCTTCGTTACCACGAAGCCGACGTTGGCGTTCATGCCCTCATTCTCATAGGTGCGCCCGCTCATTTCGCCGACGAAGGCATGCACGCCGGGCGCGATCTCGGTGAAGTGCAGGTCCACTGCCGCAGCCAGCGTGGGCAGCGCCAACAACGCGCACAACAATTTAGTGATAAGGGTTTTCAGCATGACGTTTATCCTCTTTCAGAATTCACTATTGTGTCTTATCTCCCGCCGCGATGAGCAGGGCGCCCCACGGCAGGCGGTTCGGTAATAAACTTTCCAGCGTCCTGGCGAAGGGGCCACCGCCTGGCAGAAAAATGGCGCTGGACAGGTGTAGGTTCGCAACTGGCAGCCCGGCGAAAAATTCCCGTACCTCCTCTGCCGTGTGCCAGCGCGCGCCCCGGTAGGCGCCACTGCCGTGCTTTTGCCGATACAGCAGGCTGGAGGAATTCAACCAGCCGATGGCGAAACGACGCTTCGCTACGCGCACGATTTCCGCCACTGCCCGGCGCTCATCTGGGATGAAGCACAGGGCGGCGATGGAGACCACGCAGTCGAAGCTGTTGTCGGTGAATGGCAGTTGGCGCGCATCGCCATCGATCCAGTGAATGTCCGATTTTGAATGGGCTCGTGCGTAGACCAGCCACTCCGGGTTCGGGTCGAGCCCGGTGGCGAGCAAGCCGTCCGCTGCGAAGCGCCGCGTAAACCAACCTGTGCCGCAGCCCACGTCGAGCAGCGTCTCGCCCGGAATGGCCGCAAGCTCGCACTGGGCGAGCGCATATTCGGTCGCGCCGATCCAGTGTCCGCGCGGTGTGTCGTACCACGCTTCATAGGTGCTCGGTGCATCAGTATTGGACACCATTACTCCATTAACGGGAGGGGAATGCTCGTCGACGCGGACCATCGCCCGAGTAACTGGCCGCCCCGGTAGACACGCAACTCACCGGGTGCGAATGCTTCCCAGGGTTCGTCGTCGGGTAAGGGCGCGGACGCGATTAAAACCGATGGGACGCCTCCCTCCAATCGTTGTTGGCTGTACAGCCGATCATGGCCGTAGGCAATCAAGTGTTCGCCATCCGACAGCAGAAAATTGAACTGGCCGTATTCGGCAATGGCGGTACTACGCAGCGCCAAGGTTTCTAACCAGGCCTCGGTCATTGCGGGAGACGTGGTTTGGACGGGGAACGTGCCGGCGATCTCTTCCAACAAGTAGATGAAGGCATGCTCGGAATCAGTCTCGCCCGCAG
>JAUXTZ010000280.1 GCA_030681095.1 Burkholderiales bacterium | reverse complement strand
CCAGACCGATAGGCAAAAAAGTGGCAGCCTTGCGGCTGCCAAAGTCGGGGAGATCACCAGCGCGACGCCGCAAGGGATGCGACGGCGCACTGGCTAAAACATCGTTACGCGGCGTGCGGGGAATGCATAGCGTACTTGTCGGTAACCGTATCGCTTTTAGACCCGGTCGATCTACGCTGGCTACTGAGCAGACTGTTTTTCACTTCAGCGCGATACACGGTTTGAATCAAATCAGAAGCCATCGCTCGCGCTTGCTGCGGGGTCAAACAAAGCACCACGCTTTGCTCACCGGATATCTGAACTTGAATGCAATCTCCCTCCTCGCCACAGCTTTGGGGGGTGATCGTAAATTTCACGTCTTGTGTCAACAGAGCCATGCTGTATCTCCCATAGGTTATTGGTTCAGCGGGTCTTGATAATCCTATGAGCAGCTTCCGTGCCAAGCTGAATGAAATTTATATCTAATTGATTATTTATTGCTTTTTAAGCTGATGTTGATGTGCTGACAGCCGATGTCGTCCAATTTTCGGCAGCCGTGTCAGATTCTGGGACGACTAAACTCGTTTTAGGAGTCGCGCTTTCACTTGCGATGTAGATCAAACGGGGAAGTCGATGCGGCGGCAGGTGGCGGTACTTCCTCGGAAAGCGCCTCGATCAGATCAAAATCTTGTGCTTTTATACCGAGTTCCAACGGCGTGATGCCCGAGACAGAGCGCTGACGCGTATCAGCGCCGCGCTGCACCAACAATCGCACCATCTCGACCAAGCCGTTGGCACAGGCCTTGTGCAAAGGCGTCCAACCTTCATGCTCGCTGGCGTTCACCATCGCGCCCTTATCGAGTAGCATGCGCGCGATCTCCACATGCCCCCGGCTGGCAGCCTGCAATAGCGGCGTCCAACCATATTCGGTTTCTGCGTTGACGTTACCACCCTTATCGATGATAAATTTCACCGCGCGCTCATAGCCATTCAGCGCCGCCCAGTGAATCGGCTCGTAACCCCGATTCGCCTTGGCGCGCACATTGGCGCCGCGAGACAACAGCATCATCGCAGTTTCCTCATGACCATTGAACAAGGCCACCATCAGCGGCGTCCATTCATCGGTACGACGCAAATCGACCTGCATCCCGGCACGCATAAAATCGAACGCCAGATGGGTCTCGCCTTGCTCCACGAGTTTGAATAAGGTTTCCGGGGTGAATTCGCGCCCGCTCTCTTGCAAACTGTCGACGAAGGCGGCCGTCTCCTCCACGCTCATGTCGCGCTCCATGGCCCAAGGATCATCCGGATCGACAGCATGGAGCTTGTATTGCTCGTTCAACTGATTGAGCGCGAAAATCTCCCGCCCCACGTCGGGCGGAAAACCCTGGCGGCCCTCGTGGTCGGCAACCAGCAACTCGGCGAATAAGTCATCCAGGGCATCCGTGCCCCATGCGTTGGAAATTTTTTCCAACACACGGGGATAAAGCTTGCTTAAGCTTTTGGGAAATTTGTCCGGGTTCGCGGTGAGGATTTCGAACAGTTTAGGATTCATACTAGCAATATTCGTCCTATTTGAATTCAAGCTTTAGCTTGCTCCCCGCTACTGCCTAAATCAAGCCGCCTGAATCAAGCCGCCTGGGCCACCTCACCTTTGGCAAACACGATATGCCCGCCGCGCGCATCGACGCGAATCATGTCTTTAGCGGCGAAATGGCCGGAGAGGATTTCCTTCGCCAGCGGGTTTTCGATCTGTGCTTGGATCGCGCGCTTCAAAGGCCGCGCGCCGTAGATCGGATCGAAACCGGCTTGGGCAATTTCGCTGAGCGCCGCTTCCGACACCTCGACGCCCATCTCCATCGCCGCCAAGCGTTTGGCGAGATATTGAATCTGGATCTTGGCGATCGATTTGATTTGCGCTTCGCCCAGGGCGTGGAACACCACCACTTCATCTACCCGGTTGATAAATTCGGGGCGGAAGTAGTTTTTCACTTCGCCCAGCACCGCGAGTTTGATCACTTGCGGATCGTCGCCCGCCATTTGCTGGATCATATGGCCGCCTAGGTTTGAGGTCATCACGATCACGGTGTTTTTGAAATCCACGGTGCGGCCTTGACCGTCGGTCAAGCGGCCGTCGTCCAATACTTGCAGCAACACATTGAACACGTCCGGGTGCGCCTTCTCCACTTCGTCCAGCAGGATCACGCTGTAAGGCTTGCGCCGCACCGCTTCGGTGAGATAGCCGCCCTCCTCATACCCCACATAGCCGGGCGGCGCGCCGATCAGCCGCGCCACGGAATGCTTCTCCATGAACTCGGACATATCGATGCGGATCAGATGATCTTCCGAATCGAACAGAAAATTCGCCAGCGCCTTGCACAGCTCTGTCTTGCCCACACCGGTGGGGCCGAGGAACAGGAAGGAACCATAGGGACGATTCGGGTCAGATAAGCCCGAACGCGAACGGCGGATCGCATCCGACACCAGACGCACGGCCTCGTCTTGACCCACTACGCGCTGGTGCAGCACGTCTTCCATGGCGAGCAGCTTGTCGCGCTCGCCTTGCATCATTTTTGAAACGGGAATGCCCGTAGCCCGCGACACCACTTCGGCGATTTCCTCCGCGCCGACTTGGGTGCGCAGCAGCTTCATGCTCGGCTGACCCGCTTCCGCTGATTGGGCATGCTTCAATTGGGCTTCCAATTCCGGGATGCGGCCATATTGAATCTCAGACATCTTTTGCCAATCACCTTGGCGCTTGGCTTCTTCCATCTCAACCCGCACCTGCTCGAGTGCTTCCTTAATATGCTGCGTGCCCTGCACTTGGGCTTTTTCCGCTTTCCAGATTTCGTCCAGATCGCTGTATTCCTTTTCCAGCTTGGCGATCTCGCCTTCCAGCAGCCCGAGCCGCTTCTGCGAGGCTTCGTCTTTTTCTTTCTTCACCGCCTCGCGCTCGATCTTGAGCTGGATCATGCGCCGTTCCAATCGATCCATGGCTTCAGGCTTAGAGTCGATTTCCATTCTGATGCGCGCCGCCGCTTCGTCGATCAGATCGATCGCTTTATCCGGCAGGAAGCGGTCGGTAATGTAGCGGTGCGACAATTCCGCCGCGGCCACGATCGCCGGGTCGGTAATGTCCACCCCATGATGCACTTCGTATTTTTCCTGCAAGCCGCGCAGGATGGCGATGGTGTCTTCCACCGAGGGCTCGCCCACTTGCACCTTTTGGAAGCGGCGCTCCAATGCGGCATCCTTTTCGATGTACTTGCGGTACTCGTCCAACGTGGTCGCGCCCACGCAATGCAGTTCACCGCGCGCCAATGCGGGCTTCAACATATTGCCGGCATCCATCGCGCCTTCGGCCTTGCCGGCGCCGACCATGGTGTGCAACTCATCGATGAAGACGATGGTGCTGCCCTCGTCCTGCGCCAATTCTTTCAGCACATTTTTCAAGCGCTCTTCGAATTCACCGCGGTATTTCGCCCCGGCAATCAAGGCCGCCATATCCAGCGATAACACGCGCTTGTGCTTCAGCGTCTCCGGCACTTCACCATTTACGATGCGCTGG
>JAUXTZ010000278.1 GCA_030681095.1 Burkholderiales bacterium | reverse complement strand
CTGGAAAATATTCGCGATATGGAAAACGATGCGGCGCTGGGCAATGGCGGCTTGGGCCGGCTGGCGGCGTGTTTCCTGGATTCGATGGCGACACTGGGCATTCCGGGCTACGGCTACGGCATTCGCTACGAATATGGCATGTTCAATCAGCGCATCGAAGACGGGCGGCAAGTGGAGCATCCGGATAATTGGCTGCGTTACGGCAATCCGTGGGAATTCCCCCGGCCGGAGGTGTTGTATCAAGTGAAATTTCATGGCCGGGTGGTGAACTATGCCGACGAGACAGGTCAGGCGCGCTTTCACTGGGTGGATTCCGACGATGTGATGGCGATGGCGCATGACTATCCCATCCCCGGTTATGACACCGATACCGTAAACAATATGCGGCTGTGGGCAGCGAAATCGACGCGCGATTTTGATCTCGGCTATTTCAACGAGGGCAATTACATCCGCGCAGTGGAACACAAGAACGAGTCGGAGAACCTCTCTAAGGTGCTGTACCCAGACGACACGACAGAGATGGGACGTGAGTTGCGTTTAAAGCAGCAATATTTCTTCGTCTGCGCGAGCCTGCAAGACATTCTCTATCGCTTTGGTAAATACCACGGCAACTTCGACGAACTGCCAAACAAGGTGGCGATTCAGTTAAACGACACCCATCCGTCGATTGCCATTCCCGAGTTGATGCGCGTGTTGGTCGATTTGCATGGCGTGGAGTGGGAGCATGCGTGGGAGATCACGAAGCACACCTTTGCCTACACCAATCACACCCTGATGCCGGAGGCGTTGGAAACTTGGCCGGTACCGCTGTTCGAGCGCGTGCTGCCGCGCCATTTGCAGATCATTTATGAGATCAATCATCGCTTCTTGAAAGAAGTGATGCACCGCTATCCGGGTGAGGAACCTCTATGGCGGCGCATGTCGATTATCGATGACGCAGGCAGCAAACGCGTGCGCATGGCGCATCTGGCGATCGTCGGCAGCCACAAGGTGAACGGTGTAGCGGCGATCCATACGCAGCTCATGAAGGAAACGATTTTTGCCGATTTCCACCGCCTGTGGCCGGACCAGATCGTCAACATGACCAATGGCATCACGCCCCGGCGCTGGCTGAATCAGGCCAATCCTGGCTTATCCAAACTCATCACCTCGCGCATTGGAAAAACCTGGCCCAAGGATTTGGACCAGCTCAAGCGTTTGATCGTCTTGGCGGACGACCCAGATTTTCGGGCCGAATTTGCCAAGGTCAAGCGCGCGAACAAAGTTCGGCTGGCGAAAATGATCCAGGATCGCTTAAACATCGAGGTCAATCCGGATGCGCTATTCGACGTGCAGATCAAACGCATCCACGAATACAAGCGGCAATTGCTGAACGTGCTGCATATCATCACGCTCTACAACCGCATTCGTGCCGGCGCCGACAGTGTGCCGCGCGTGGTGATCTTCGGCGGCAAATCCGCGCCCGGCTACCAGATGGCGAAACGCGTCATCAAACTCATCAACGATGTGGCGGATATCGTGAACAACGACCCCTTGGTGGGCGACCGCCTCAAGGTGGTATTCATACCGAATTACGATGTATCCACAGCAGAGGACATCGTGCCCGCCGCCGATTTATCCGAGCAAATTTCCACTGCCGGCACCGAAGCCTCGGGCACCGGCAATATGAAGATGTCGCTCAACGGCGCGCTGACCATCGGCACCATGGATGGCGCGAATGTGGAGATCCACAACGAAGTCGGCGCGGAAAACATCTTTATCTTCGGCATGAACACCGACGAAGTGGCGCAACTGCAAGCCAGTGGCTACAACCCCTGGCACTACTACGACAACAACCCCGAGTTGAAGCAGGCGCTGGATATGCTCAATAGCGGCTATTTCTCGCCTGAGGACCACGACCGCTTCAAGCCGATCTTTAATGCGCTGACTTATCAAGGTGATCATTACATGCTGCTCGCCGATTACGCTTCCTACATTGAATCCCAGCAACAGGTAGAGCATCTGTATCGTGATAAAGATGCGTGGATGCGCAAAGCGATTCTGAATATAGCGAATATGGGGAAAGTCGCTGCCGATCGTACTATCCGCGAATACTCGGAACATATTTGGAATGCGAAAACGGTGGTGAGTAAGCGGGGGAAAGATAGGTAGGATTCAGGGAAAAGCGGGAGCGAAGGTTTTTTCGACGCCTGAATCCCGAATCCTGTTTTATTCAATCCCCAATCGTTCAAGCCGATAACGCAGCGCGCGAAAGGTGATGCCCAGCAGTTTCGCCGCAGCAGTCTTGTTGTGTCGGGTTTTTTCCAGCGCTTCCAGAATGGCTTCTTTTTCCAAGCGATCCAGATAATCCTGCAACGGCCATTTAGCGCCCGGTTCATACGCCACCGCACCCTCCACCGCTTCCGATGCGTTGAGGTAGAGGTCGTCCGGGCCGATGGTGTCGCCGCTGCATAAGGCCAGCGCACGCTCCAAAATATTTTCCAACTCACGCACATTGCCGGGGAATAAATAAGCCTGTAAGCCTGCAATGGCCTGCTGCGTAAGCTGTGGCACGGGCGCGCCTGATTGCTTGGCTAGGCGTGCAAGTATGGCCTGCGCGATAAGCGGAATATCCTCGTGCATCTCGCGTAGCGGCGGCATTTTGAGTTCGATCACGTTGAGCCGGTAGTACAAGTCCTGGCGGAATTTGCCACTCTCTACCAGGCTCGACAAGCTTTGGTGGGTCGCGCTGATGATGCGCACATCGATGGGATCTTCTTGCGTGGCGCCCACCTTGCGCACTTTCTTTTCCTGAATCGTGCGCAATAACTTCACCTGCATCGACAGCGGCAGGTCGGCCACTTCATCCAGAAACAGCGTGCCGCCATTCGCCGCTTGGAAGAAACCATCCCGGTCGGCATCGGCGCCGGTGAACGCGCCTTTCTTGTAGCCGAAGAATTCACTTTCCATCAAATTTTCGGGAATCGCGCCGCAATTCACCGCGACGAAGGGCAGCGCCTGGCGCGCGCTCTTTTCATGAATCAGACGCGCCGCCAACTCCTTGCCGCAACCCGATTCACCAGTGACATAAACCGGCGCCTGGCTGCGCGCGAGCTTGTCGATCAGGTCGCGCGCTAACTGAATCGCGGGCGAATCACCGAGCAGGATGTGCTGCTGTTGTTGTTCCGAAGACTCGGTCACGCTCAGCGCCGATTTAACCAGTGCGCGCAGCTGATCCAGTGAGACCGGCTTGGCGATATAGTCGAATGCGCCGGCCTTGAGCGCCGCCACCGCATTATCGGTGCTGC
>JAUXTZ010000316.1 GCA_030681095.1 Burkholderiales bacterium | reverse complement strand
TGTGGGGCCAACCGCCATTCCCGCTTGGGGACGGGAGAATTACGGCTTACTCTCGGGTTTGCATCTGGGCGAGTCCATCAATATCGCTTGGCATCTGCTGCAAATGTATGCGGCCAATCATCAGCATTTTCGAGCGCTGGTGCATGCCGAGATGGCGAAATACAGCAAGGCGAATTTCTTGGCTGCCGCGCGCAAATTGGTGCCGGAGGTGCGCGCCGATGATCTGCTGCCATGCAACAAAGTAGGCATTCGGCCACAATTGGTAAACTTGCAACAAAAACGTTTGGAAATGGATTTTGTGCTGGAGCAAACGGCCGATTCACTGCATGTGTTGAATTCCATCTCGCCTGCCTTCACTTGTTCGTTCGCGTTCGCCGAATCGATTGTGGATCAGCACCAGAAAAAAGCCGCCGCATGAGCGAGAAACTACCGCCTATCAAACTGCATGCGCATCGGCTGGTGGCCGAGAATTTGCGCTTTGAATTGTTCTTTGATCACATCGAGGCGCCTGATGGCCAACAGGTCGAAAACTATTTAGTCGTCGCGCCGCGCGTTAAAACGGATCAGCTCGTCACCGGCGTGTCAGTGTTTCCAATCTGGGAAGGGAAGGTAGCCTTGGTGCGAGTCTATCGCCACCCGCTGCGCGCCTATTGCTGGGAATTGCCGCGCGGCTTTATCGATGAAGGCGAAGCGCCGGATGTTTCTGCACGTCGAGAATTGGAAGAGGAAACCGGCCTCACCTGCCGCCCGGAGGATCTGCAATCCTTGGGTCTGTATGCTCCTGAAGCCGGCACCATGGCAGCCCGGGTGCATTTGTTCATTGCCCAGCATTGCACGCGTAACCGTGAATTTAGCGCCGAGGAATTTGGTCACCATGCGCTACAATTCTTTACGCTGGACGAAATCGATACGCTAATCGAAAGCGGTGAAATTCAAGAGCCCGGCACCCTCATCGCATACTACCGTTACAAGAGCCATGACTATACATAACGACATAAGTCTACTGCGCGAACTTCAGACGGGGTCGCGCGGTGCTCGGAGTCCTCATGTACTTCCATGTACATTCCGGTTCCTGCGCGCCGGGCTCCCCCGTCTGAAGCTCGCTCGCTACGACTTCTGTCGCCATGTATAAACCCGCAATCTTCATCGACCGCGACGGCACCCTCAACGTCGAAAAAAACTATCTTCACCTCTGGCAAGATTGGGAATGGATACCCAGCGCGGTAGAGGCGATCAAACGCTTCAATGCAGCGGGCTATCTGGTCATCGTCACTTCGAACCAAGCCGGTGTAGCGCGTGGTATGTATGGTGAAGCGGATATCGATGCCTTACACCGTCAAGTCGATGCCGATTTGCAGCGCCAGGGCGGGCAGATCGACGCTTATTACTATTGCCCACATCATCCCGAGCATGGCGCGGTACGCGACTGCGATTGCCGCAAGCCCGAGCCCGGCATGCTGTTGCAAGCAGCGCGTGAACACGATGTGGATCTCGCCTGCTCGTACATGATCGGCGACAAAGTGAGCGACGTGGAAGCGGGGCTGAATGCCGGCGTGATTCCGATTCTGGTTGAGACGGGCTATGGCGCAGAAGCGCGCATCGAGTTGCCGCCCAATGTATTGGTGGTGCGTGACATCGGCGCGGCGTGTGATTGGATATTGGAGTGAAATAACATGCAAAGTCTGTGGAACGATCAAGAAGCCGCCCAATATCAAGGTGATTTAGCACTGCGTGTTTACACTTCGCGCTTGCTAGGTCGCGATAAAACGCTGGTGCTGCACGGCGGCGGCAACACCTCGGTCAAAATCACCGAGCCCAATATCCTGGGCGAAGACGAGCAACGTCTGTACGTCAAAGGCAGTGGCTGGGATTTGGAATTCATCGAGGCCGCCGGCTTCTCGCCGGTGCGTTTGGAGCACATGCTGAAGCTGGCCAAGCTCCCCACGCTGCCCGATCCGCAAATGGTGAATGAGCTGGTCACGAATATGACGCGCGCCTCGGCCCCCACGCCCTCGGTCGAGACCATCCTGCACGCGCTGTTGCCGTACAAATATGTCGATCACACCCATGCCGACGCGGTGATCGCCATCACCAACACCGCCAATGGCGAGGCTCGTATCCGCGAGATCTACGGCCAGGATGTAGTGGTCATTCCCTATGTGATGCCGGGTTTCGATTTGGCACGCCTGGTGGCCGAGATTTTTGCGCGCGAGGCCAATGACCAGACGCAAGGCATGGTGCTGCTGAACCACGGCATATTCTCCTTTGGCGCAACAGCGAAAGAATCCTATGAGCGCATGATCGCGTTGGTGTCGCGCGCGGAGGCCTATTTGGCAGCACAGAATGCATGGCAGCTGGCCGCGCCGAAAGCCGTCACCCGGGATTGTCTATTGCGCAACGATATCGCCGCATTGCGCAAGTCAGTGTCGGCCATGCTGGGCGCACCGGCAATTCTGGCGACTAATCAGACTGGAAAGTATTTAGCCTTTTCCCAACGACCCGATGCCAGTGTGATCGCACGCCAAGGCCCCGCGACACCGGATCATGTGATCCGCACCAAGCGCATTCCGATGCTGGGTCGCGATCTGGAGGAATACGCTACGCAATACCGCGCTTATTTTGATTCACAGGCTTTGCTGGCAAAAGAGCCCAAGATCATGCTCGATCCCGCACCGCGCGTCATTCTCGATGCGGAATTTGGCCTCTGCACAATCGGGCGTAGCGCGAAAGACGTGGGCATTGTCGCCGACATTTATGATCACACCATCGATATCATCCTACGTGCTACCGCGCTCGGCGGATTCCAGGCACTGCCCTCCAAAGATATTTTCGATGTGGAATACTGGGACTTAGAACAGGCCAAGCTGAAGAAAGGCGGCAAGCCCTTAGCGTTCGCGGGCGAAATCGCGCTAGTGACCGGCGCTGCCTCCGGCATTGGCAAGGCCTGTGTCGAATCCTTGCTGGCGCGCGGTGCGGCGGTGGTGGGGCTCGATATCAATCCCGCGATAGCATCGCTATTCAAGCGCGCCGATTACCTCGGCCTACGCTGCGACATCTCCAGCGACGATGAAATAAAAGCCGCACTGGAACAAACCGTACGCCGCTTCGGCGGGCTCGACATGCTGGTATTAAATGCCGGCATCTTCCCCGGCGGCTGCCGCATCGATCAACTCAGCTCCGAAGAATGGCGCAAGGTGATGAGCGTAAACCTGGACGCGAATCTTTCCTTTTTACGCGAGGCGCACCCTTTGCTTAAACTCGCGCCGCGCTATGGCCGCGTGGTGGTGATCGGATCGAAAAATGTACCCGCGCCGGGCCCGGGTGCGGCAGCCTATTCGGCTTCTAAAGCTGCGCTCAACCAACTCATGCGCGTCGCCGCCTTGGAGTGGGGGGCGGATGGCATCCGCATCAACACCCTGCACCCCAATGCCGTGTTCGATACCGGCATCTGGACCGAGGAAGTGTTGGCCGCACGCGCCAAACATTACGGCCTCACAGTCGATGAATACAAACGCAACAATGTCTTGAAAACGGAAGTGACTAGCCAGGATGTGGCCGAATTGGCCGCCGAGTTGTGCGGGTCGCTATTCGCTAAGACCACCGCCGCGCAAGTGCCGGTGGATGGCGGAAACGATAGGGTGATTTGATATGGCGAATTCGATGGTCGAAACCATGCGTTGGCAGAACGGTAAGCTGGAGATGATAGACCAGCGCGTATTGCCAGCCCGGTTCGAGTTCATTGCTTATGACTCGGCGGCGAGTGTGGCGGAGGGCATTCGCAGCATGGTGGTGCGCGGCGCGCCGGCGATTGGTTGTGCGGCGGCTTATGGTGTGGCATTAGAAGCGCTCAAATTGGCGCCATCCAATTCCGGCGAGACGTTTACCAAGCAACTTGAAATCGGCTTTGAGATATTGGCGCAAAGCCGTCCCACCGCAGTGAACCTATTTTGGGCATTAGCGCGGATGCGCCGTGTGTGGCAAGCAATGGGAGCGCTCGAACCGCTTCAGCTTGCACAGGGCCTATTAAAAGAAGCGCATGAGATTTTGGCTGAAGATGTCCGTATTAACCGCGCGATGGGTGAACACGGCGCCTTGTTGTTGAAGAACCAGGCTCGGGTGCTGACGCACTGCAACGCCGGGGCGTTGGCGACGGCGGGACATGGCACTGCCTTAGGCGTGATTCGTTCAGCGGTCGAGGCAGGCAAGCGCATCTCCGTTATCGCGGATGAGACGCGCCCTTTTTTACAGGGCGCACGGCTTACGGCATGGGAGATGATGCAGGAAGGCATCCCGGTGACGCTGATCACCGATGGCATGGCGGGGCATCTAATGAGCCGAGGAGAAATCGACGCGGTCATCGTTGGCGCGGATCGCATCGCGGCGAATGGCGATGTCGCAAACAAGATCGGCACTTATATGGTCGCTGTATTGGCGCAACGCCATGGCATTCCCTTTTATGTGGCCGCGCCGCTGTCCACGATTGATCTGGCGATCAAAAGCGGTGCAGGCATTCCCATCGAAGAACGCGACGCCTCCGAGGTGTTTGGATTTCAAGAAAAGCGTTGGGCGCCGGAAGGGGTGGCTGTCCGTAATCCCGCATTTGATGTGACTCCAGCCGAGTTGGTGACAGCCTTGATCACAGAAAGAGGGGTGGTGCATGAGCCGAATGAGGCGAGAATTCTTGCACTATTCCGATAACCTGAAAAATCTACCTCCTTGTCCGACATTACCCAGACAGGTCAGTCAGCGTTGGGCGCAGCACCTCCAGTTACGTGGCTTCATCGATGAGTTGTTGACGTTGCGAGTAAGCGACCACGGAAATATTGGAATTTCCTGCTGACAACCCGATAGTGATTTTGCGTTATCTAAGTGACAGATGCTCTAACAGATAAGCGGCCCATTTCTGCGGGCTGTGATTTTCTAGATACCAATCATGGCCTGTTTGCGCGATGGCTTCACGCTCATCTTCATGCGCCAAGTAATAGTCAATTTTTTCATACAAATCCTGAATTGCGCTGAAGAATATAGTTGGTGTGTCTCGGAGATAGTGGCGCGATTCCGGATTTTCGTTTTCCAGTAAAAACGTTCCGCATGAAAGCGCTTCGCGTACCTTACCCTTAAGTTGCACGCGATTTTCCGGATAGGTTTGGGTATTGACGAAGATTTTAGTGGCATTGAGTTTGCTCACATAGTCGTCGATGCCAATGTAGCTCTTGTCGGCGGCATGAAATCCCCCAAAGTGGTGAAAACGCGGGCCGTAGCGATTTTGCAACGCAAGGATATAGCCTTCACGCAAGCCTTCGGCACTGCCAAAAATGGCGATATCAAATTCCTTTGGAGTATTGAGTTTCTTGTAATGCTCTGGATCGAATACCGTCGGAACGAAATGTGCCCTTTCAGGAAAGGGAACATTGGCGTAGACCCCTTCGAGTCGGCGTAATCGTT
>JAUXTZ010000237.1 GCA_030681095.1 Burkholderiales bacterium | reverse complement strand
AGCTCTTGAATGATGCGCGCCTTGTCGCCCGGCAGCACCTCCGCGATCACTTGCGCGATACCGAGTTGCGCGGCGATGGCGTGCGCGGTGCGCTGGTTGTCGCCGGTCAGCAGAATCACCTCGAGGCCTTCTTGCTTCAGTGCGGACACCGCCTCCTTCGCCTCCGGTTTCAGCGTGTCGGCGACGGCGATGATGCCGAACAGTGCGCCGTTCATGCCGACCAGCATGGCGGTCTTGCCTTCGGTTTCCAGCCGGGTCATGGCGGCTTCGGCTGCGGATACATCAATGTTCTCGCGCGCGAACAGGCGGCGGTTGCCGAGCAGCGTGACCTTGTCATCGACGCTGCCGCGAATGCCGTGGCCGGGAATGGCCTCGAAGCCGGTCACCTTCGGTAACACGAGCTCGCGGTGTTGCGCGGCCCGTACGATCGCCTCACCCAAGGGATGCTCCGAACCGGCCTCGACTGCGGCGGCAAGGCGCAGAATTTCTTCTTCTGTTGCCGCGCCGAGCGCAACGATATCCGTGACGTTGGGCTCGCCACGGGTCAGGGTGCCGGTCTTGTCGAATACCACGGTAGTCAGCTTTTCCGCGCGCTCCAGCACTTCGGCGCCACGGATCAAGATGCCGGCTTCGGCCCCTTTGCCCACGCCCACCATCAGCGCTGCCGGCGTGGCGATGCCCAGTGCACAGGGGCAGGCGATGATGAGCACGGCGATAAAGGCGAGCAGTCCCTGCGGGAAATTGCCGATCGCCCACCAGCCGAAAAAGGCCAGTAACGCGACTGCCACCACTGCCGGGACGAAATACGCGGTCACTTTATCGGCGAGGCGTTGCACGGCTGCGGTGCTGGCCTGGGCATCTTCCACCATCTTGATGATCTGGGCCAGCGCCGTCTCGGCTCCGACGCGCGTCGCCTTGAAGCGGAACAGACCGGTGCGATTGATCGTGCCGCCGATCACCGCGCTGCCCGCTGCCTTTTCCACCGGCATGGACTCGCCGGTGAGCATGGATTCATCCACCGAGGAGCTGCCCTCCGTTACCTGGCCGTCGGTGGGAATTTTCTCGCCCGGCCGCACCACCACTGTCTCGTCCACCATCACCGACTCGGCGGGCACCTCCATTTCGACGCCCTCGCGCATGACGCGGGCGGTCGCCGGCTTTAGATCCAGAAGCTTGCGCACCGCCGCCGAAGAGCGCTTCTTGATGATCTCCTCCATGTATTTGCCCAGCAGCACGAAGGCGATGATGACGGCGGAGACTTCGAAGTAAACGTCACGTTCCTCGACCTTGATCGGCAACACCTCAGGGAAGAACAGCACCGCCACGCTGTAGAAATAGGCCACGGAGGTGCCGAGCGCGATCAGGAAATCCATGTTGATCGAGCGCGTACGGATCGCGTTCCACGCGCCCTTGTAGAAACTCCAGCCGCCGATGAATTGCACCGGCGTCACCAGCAGAAACAGCCACATGCCCCAGGTGAACCAGGGCAGTTGCGGAATCGGCGCCCAGGTGACGATGGTGGCGCCGGTGGCCAAGCCCAGAAACGCCCCGGCGCGCAAAATCGCCAGCGCCAGCACGCCGGTGAGCGCAATCGTGACGCGGGTCTTCATCGATTTGAGTTCTTGCTCGGGCGATTCGAACGTGCGCTGGCAGCCCACGCTGCAAAAATAATAAGCGCGCCCGGCACGCTCGGTTTTAAGCGCGGTGGCTTTGTCCACCACCATGCCGCAAATGGGATCCTTGGCCATGGCCTTGCCGGATTTTTCTGGCGGCGCTGGTGCGGCCGGATTGGATGCGCCAACGAACTGTGCGGGGTTGGCCTGAAATTGGCTGAGACAGCGAGCGGAGCAAAAGTGGTAAGTCTGTCCGGCGTGGCTAGCGCTACCCGCCGCACTTTTTTCGTCCACCGTCATGCCGCACACCGGATCGGTCGCCATCTCAGCCTCCCTGATTTTCCAGCCCTGTCGCGAAGACGAAAATAAACTCGCCGCCGTTGATATTTACCTCGAGGTTGCCGCCATGGCTTTCTGCGTAAGCGCGCCAACCGGGCTTGTCGCCAGTACACTCTTGCACGTCTGGATATCCCACCTTGTTTTTACCGTCGAACCAAGCGATCAGCATCGCCTCCCCGACCGCCTTCTCGGCGAGGGTGTGGGCGGCGGCGTAATCCAAAACCACACCTGGGACGCTGACGTCGATCACCTTAATATGTCCGAGCTGTCTCTGAACTAAAGGGGAAATGGGGCAAACGGTATTCATGTTTTTCTCCTGTGCAAGCCTTAGCCTGCTTCCATCGCGATAGGCGCCATTCCGCATTTCATCGCCACCATCTCGCGCAAGATTTTTTCCTCAACACTAAAGGCTTCCACCGCCTGCGGATCGAACTGTGTACCACTCATGCGCAGAATCTCCGTCTTCGCCGCGTCGAAGGACAAACCTTTGCGATATGGCCGATCGGAAGTCATCGCATCCAGCGTATCGATCAGCGCGAACAGCCGTGCCGCAAGTGGAATGGCCTCACCCGAAAGGCCGCGCGGATAACCCGAACCATCGAAGCGTTCCTCATGGCAGAGCACGATTTCCGCAGCCTCGGCCATGAACGGTACGCTCGCGAGAATGCGCTGGCCGATTTCGGGATGCGTGCGCATGACCAGCCACTCGTCTTGCGTCAGCGGCCCTTGCTTCTGCAAGATGGCGTCAGGGATGCCGACCTTGCCCAGGTCGTGCAACAGCGCACCCCAGTAAATCTGCCGCAGCCGCTGCGGATCTTGCGTGAAGCGCCGCGCCAATACCTGGGTGTGGCAAGCGACGCGCTGCGAATGCAATCCGGTCTCGTGCTCGCGCGCATCCAAGGCCGCCGCCAAGGCCTCGGCCAGGGCGAGATAGGCGCGGTCGCGTTCTCCAGCCAGATCGGCTAAGTCATGCTGCTCCCGCTGCTTGAGGAAACAGGCCTCGCAGCAGAACTGGTCGTCCTCACGCTCGAACGGCGCGGCTGAAATGGCGATGCCACAGTGGCGGCAGACCGGCGCGTGGTTCCGCGCTTGCAGCGCATCGGCGGTGAGCGGCTTGTGGGCATGCATCGCATTCCTTCCAATCCTGCAGGTATTACGTTTCCAGATCGCGCCGTTTCTTTTCGAATTCGGCCTGATCTATCTCGCCACGCGCGTAGCGCTCTTTGAGAATATCGAGCGCGGTTCTCTCCTGCCTGTTGCTGCCCGCGCGATTCATCCACGTCACCAATGCGACGATGCCGAGAATGGGCAACACCCACCCCAACACCATCCACAATCCACCCCAGGCCATTGCGCCTCCTGAATCGAAGTAGTGCATATCAACTCCTTTCGCTGAGGACGGGTGATTCCCCCATCCTCTGCTCTACTTGGCGGCGGGCTGCCCTTTGGACATCTGCTCCATCATGTCCATGCGCTTTTCCATCTTTTGCATGCGCTCCATCATGGCTTCGGGGCCCATCCCGCCTTGGCCCATCCCGCCTTGGCCCATGCCGCCGCCCATCATCCCGTCCTTCATCCCCTCTTTCATCATAGGACAGTCCATCATGCCGCCCATCATGCTTTTCCCCGCCATCATGTTTTCCTGCATGGTCTGCATATGCTCCTGCATCAATTTCTGGCGCTGTTTCGGGTCTTTGGATTTGGCCATCTGCTCCAACTGGCTTTGCATTCGCTTGGTGTTGGCCTGCATCTTCTGAATCGTCTGATCGGCGGCGGGCGCGGCGGCACCAGCTTTCTGATCGGGGTGGTGCGCGTCATCCGCAAATACGGGCTGTATAGCCAAAGCGGAAAGCATCAGGGTGGCAAACAGGGTGTGGCGTTTCATGGTGAACTCCTTTGTGTGGTGAAAATGAGCATTACGGTGTGACGACTTCGAGCTTGGTGACGGTGATAACACCTTCGACTTTCTCAGCCAGAAACCGGATGCGGTCGCCCGGTTTGACCTGATCAAGCGTCGCGCCATCTTTGACGCGGAATATCATAGTCATAGCAGGCATGCCGAGATTATCCAAGGGACCGTGCTTGATGGTGAGCTTGCCGGCAGCCTTGTCGATCTTTCTGACTTCACCCTCGGACAACGGCGCGGCTTGCGCCACGGTTTGGGCTGCGGCATGGCTCGCATGGTCTCCCGTGGCCAGCGCGGGCGATGCCCATACGGCGGCGG
>JAUXTZ010000313.1 GCA_030681095.1 Burkholderiales bacterium | reverse complement strand
GGAAATATCGGCCAAGCCATCCGGACGAATGAGATAACTGGCGAATTCTTCGGCGCCGTCATACTCAAAAAGCAGATTGGCAACCGCACGATCCGCCTTGGATTGCGCGTCTTCCTCTTCTGCCCAAGCGGGCAAGACGCTTAAGACGCTCAACAGGGTAAGTGCGGTAATGAAGCGGGCTGTTTGTTTCATGCGGCTATCCTCCTTGCCAAAATTCCAACCCATCTTACCTGAAGCCGACGTAAACCATGCCTCTCCCTGATGTGCTTTTATTTACCACGCCTGCTTGCCCGCATTGCCCCGGCGTGAAGCAGGCGCTTGGCACGCTGGCGCAAGAAGGATTGATCGCATCGATGGAGGTGGTGGATCTTGCCGCGCACCCGGAACGTGCGCAGGCCTTGGGTGTGAAAAGCGTGCCCTGGTTTCGCATCGGTGAGTTGGAATTCGAAGGTGCGATGTCCTTGGGCGAGTTGCGCACCTGGGCGCTAAGCGCAGCATCGGCATCGGGGCTGAAGGATTATTTTTTTGAGCTGCTGAAGTCGGGCCGACGGCGCAAGGTTGAAGACATGATTCGCGCAGACCCGCAGCGCTCAATTGCCTTGGTGGATTTGATGCGCGACCCCGAAGCGAGCATGGCAATACGGCTGGGCATCGGCGCGGTGTTGGAGGAATTTCAGGGCAGCGCGATCGCGGCGCCGATGGCGCCAAAATTGGCCGACATACTGCACGATCCGGACCCGCGCAACCGGGCCGACGCTGCGCATTTTTTGAGCCTGATCGGCGATGCAGAAGCGCTAAAATTGTTGCGTGACTGTCTCAACCACGCTGATCCGGAAGTGCGCGAAATCGCGTACGATGCACTGTCGAACCCCGCCGCCTGAGCTCCGCCCCTATGCCTAACAGCGTCTTACTGCAACCAAGTCATCACACGTTTTTGGTCAACGGTGCGGATAGCCTATTGGAAGCGGGTTTGCGTGCGGGCCTGGCGATGAATTACGGCTGTAGCAGCGGCAACTGCGGCTTGTGCAAGGCGCGCATTGTGTCGGGGCAAGTAGAAAAAATTCGCCATCAAGATTATGTAGTGTCCGAGGCCGAAAAGAATCAAGGTTATGTGCTGTTGTGCTCGCACACCGCTGCGAGCGATCTGGTAATCGAAGTACAAGAGGCAAACCACGCGAATGAAATCCAGCTGCAAGAGATCGACGCGCGGGTAAAGGAAATCAAACTGCTCACCGACAAGGTGATGCTCTTGCATCTGCAAACCCCACGCACCAATCGGCTGCGCTTCATGGCGGGGCAAAGCGTAGCGCTGAGCATCGGCGACGACGCGAGTGATTACGCCATTGCCAGTTGCCCCTGCGATGACCGCAACTTGCAATTCAATATCCGCAACATTCCAGGCAATGCTTTTGCAGCGCATGTCTTCGGCGGCCTGCGCAATAACGACACGGTGAATGTCTATGGCCCGGTCGGCGAATTCGTGTTGAAATCGGAATCGACAAGACCTCTACTATTGCTGGCCTGCAATAGCGGCTTTGCGCCGATCAAGAGCTTGATCGAGCATGCGATGTCGCTGGAGCGTGCAAAGTCACTGCATTTATATTGGCTGGCCACGGTGCAAGAGGGCCACTATATGGCCAACTGGTGCCGCTCCTGGAGCGATGCACTGGATAATTATCATTATCACGAGCTGTTGGCTGATTCTTTGCAGGCATCTAATCTTGATCAGATGATGGCGCAAGTAATAACGGAGCAACCCAATCTATCGCAATTCGATGTGTATGTGGCGGGGCCAAGCCGTTTCATCACTAACGCGCGTACAGCCTTGCTGCAAAACGGCGTACCGTCTGCGCAATTGGCGAGTGCAGTGATTTGATCCGTATGTTTGGTATGAAACGTTTTTTTGATTGAGACCCCATGACCCATTCCCTACTTTTATATTGCCGCGCCGGTTTTGAAGGCGAATGTGCGGCCGAGACGGTGAACCACTGCACCGAGCTTGGCGTCTCGGGTTTTGCCAAGGCCAAGCCTGACTCCGGTTATGTCTTATTCACCCCGCACGATGCCGACTTGGCGAAGCAACTGGTTAAATTCTTACACTTTGAAGATTTGGTGTTCGCGCGCCAACTCATCTTCAATGTGCGGCTAGTCGATCAACTGCCCGCAACGGATCGCGTCACGCCGCTGATTGCGGCAATTCGTGATTTGGGCGATTTATTCTCCGCTGTGTGGTTGGAAACCGCCGACACCAATGACGCCAAGGAGATGTCCACGTTTTGCCGCAAGTTCGCGCCGCCTTTGACTTACGGCTTGAAACAAGCGGGTTTGCTCGATGAGCAGGCGCACAAGCCGCGCTTGCATTTGTTTTGGTTGAGTTCCAGCGCGGTGTATCTCGGGGTGTCTTATCCTAACAATGCGTCGCCGTGGCCGATGGGCATTCCGCGCTTGAAGCTCTCGCGGGATGCGCCGAGCCGCTCCACGCTCAAACTGGCCGAAGCGTTCATGGCGTTTTTAAGTGAGGAAGAAGAACAAGAGTTGCTGCACCCCGGAATAAGCGCAGTGGATCTGGGTGCCGCGCCCGGAGGCTGGACCTGGCAATTGGTGCAGCGCGGCGTGAATGTCGCCGCTGTGGATAATGCGGCGATCGATCCCAAGCTACTGGATACTAACTTGGTCGAGCATGTGCGCGCGGATGGCTTTCATTATTGGCCGAAGCGCTCAGTGGAATGGCTGGTATGCGATATGGTGGAAAAACCCGCGCGTATCACGCAGTTGGTCACGCGCTGGATATATGAGGGCAAGTGTCAGCACGCGATTTTCAATTTAAAACTGCCGATGAAAAAACGCTCAGAGGAATTGGCCCGCTGCCGCGAACTGATCGACGCCGGGCTGCAGGGCAAAAAATATCAACTCCAATTCAAGCAGCTTTACCATGATCGCGAGGAAGTCACCGGGTATCTCACGCTGAAACGGCGCTGACATTGTCATTATTGTCATCGCCCGCGCTATACTTTTCTTTCCCCCACCCCCTAGGAGACAACCATGAAGCGTACAACCCTGCTGTTTGCCCTTGCCACGCTGCTGCCGATGCACGTTGCCCTGGCGACCACCACCTTGACCGGTGTGAGCGTCAGCCCGGCCAACCCGAAAGTGGGCGAGGAAGTAAAAATCACCGTCAATGGCACCTTGGAATCAGCGAACTGCGGCATCCGCATGGAGTATGGCAACCCCGATATGCCACGTGAGGAATTTGTGCTGAGCGATAAAGGCGGGCAATTACCGTTCACGATCACCAAGACCTTCAGCAAGCCCGGCACCTACAAAATCGAGGCACTCGGGCGCAAAGTCGGCAAGCTCACCTTCGGCTGTGAAGGCAATGCATCGGCCATGGTCACGGTTGCAGCGGCGGCTAAATCCGCAGCAGCGAGCAGTGCAGGCGCAGCGCCGATGCCCATGGCAGCCGCGTGTCCGGATGGCTGGCATATGATTGCTGGGCAGAAAGACCCGTCGAAGGGATTCACCTGCGCGCCCATGAAGCCGGCGGCTAAAATGGATTGCGGAAAAGGAATGGCTTACTTTGAAAAAGATGGCTTGATCGGTTGCAAGAAGAAGAAATAAACCACTCTCCGGCGCCGCGCTCGATGGCGCCGCGCGCCTTCCGGGTTTCCACTTTTATTATTCCAAGCGCATGCTATCCTTAATAAAGGGTGCCTTGAACAAATAATAATGCGGTGGGGGGGTCGGCCATGAGCCAAGAATCCAACAAGGCGGTTCCTGAAATCAAGGATCCGTTCGACACGAAATCACTCCTGCAGGAAGTCGTCAAAAAACTCTCCAGCCAGGCGCTGCTGTTCAGCCTGGCGGTGATTGTCATTCTGGTGGTGGCGTGGATGCTGTTCGACGCGAAGGGCATTCCGATCGTGATCGCGATCCTGTTCGTGTTTCTGGTCGCGACCGCCGCCTATCTGTTTGCCGAGGAAAAACATAAGCGCCTTGAAGCGCACACCACGCCGGCGCTTCAAGCCGTACCGAAATCGCAGGCAACAGCCGCAACTTTTCCAGTCGCAGCGGAAATAGCCACTGGCGGCGGATTCGATTTGTCGGTTTGGGTGGAAGGCGCCGGCCCGCATGCGGCCAGTCGCGACATCGCCGTGTTGCCCGGCGGTGGCGCATTCCGCCTCGGAGACAAGATTCATGTCTGCTTCAAATCCAGCCGCCGCTGCTATCTCACGCTGCTCAATATCGGCACCAGCGGCAAGCTCACCGTGCTTTATCCGAATGGGTTGCATCAAGACAATTTAATCCAACCGAATCGGCTCTACCGCATTCCGGGCGATGAATATGGCTTCGAATATGTGCTGCAAGGCCCGGCCGGCAGCGAGAAGCTGATCGCCATCGCGACCGAGGAAAAAGTGCCGGTGCTGGATGAAGCGCTGGCGCAAAACGGCGGCCTGTTCCGCACGGTGGAAGGGGCGGCCGTTGCGCGCGATATCGCGATTGCCGAAAAGCGCGCCGCGTCGGTTCCGTCCGGTCATCGCGCGCAAGCCAGTTACGATTTCCAAGTCCTATCTTAGGAGAATAAAAAATGAAATGTTCAAGCTGCGGGTTCGAGAACGAGAGCGAAGCCAAATTTTGCGGGAGTTGCGGCGCGGCCTTGGCTGCACCGCCCACCCCACCCACCCCGCCCGGCGGCGCGCAGATAGTACCCGATGGCTTGAACCTCGGCATCATCCTCGGCAGCCTGTTTGTGCCCCTGCTCGGCATCATCATGGGCGCTATGTACATGAACGACCCCAATCCGGAGAAGAAAAAAGCAGGCAAGCGTTGGCTGCTCACCGGCATCGGTGTAATCGTGGCGTATTGCGTGCTAGGGTTTTTCTGCGGTTTGATGGGCAACCTGCAGTAAAGGGGCGGAAGATGGACTGGCTGTTCCCCTTTTTGTGCCACCAGCTTCCGGAACGCACGCCACACTTGGCGGGCGCGGCCTTTCCCTTATGCTTCCGTTGCAGCGGAACCTATCTCGGCCTGTTTGCGGCCTACCTCTATTTGGCGTGCAGCGGCGGCTTCAAGCGCAGCCTGCCGCGCATTCCCGCCCTGATCGCCGGCAGTGTGCTGATGCTGCCGTTTCTCATCGACGGCTGGGCCAATACCCTGCATTGGTGGAATACGCCGGGCTGGATGCGTCTTTTGACCGGCCTCGGGCAGGGCATCATGCTGCCTTTGCTGTTGGTTCCGATCGCGAGCGGCAATGTATTTCCCGCCGATTGGGCGCGCTTCAAGCCTGCCTTGCCGAGCATCGGTTCGCTGGTTTGGCCGCTAGCCCTGGCGCTGGGCCTGGGCGGTGCGCTGATCTTCACTGCTTCGGAGGCGGTGTTTCATGCGCTGGGTATCGCGGTGCAGTTTGCAGCCTTGCTGTTTTTCGCTAATTTTGCGCTGACGCTCCTTCGGCTCGGCCGTTGGGCGCAGTCGCGGCAGCACGCGGCATGAAGCACGATAGCCAGCGGCAAGCCAAGTCCTGTTATGGCTTGGTGGTCGGCATCGGCGGCTATGGCGACAAACGCATTTCTCCGCTCAGCTTTACCAGCAACGACGCCCGCTCGTTTTACGATTTGCTCGTCGATCCGAAGCGCGCCGCTTTCCCGAAAGAGAATGTGAAGCTGCTGCTGGACGATGAGGCGACGCGCTTTCATATCGAAGATGCCATCAGCGGCTGGCTGTTCGAGCATTCCAGCCCGGATTCGACTGTCGTGATTTTCTTCGCCGGCCATGGCGGCACCGAGCCCGACAAGACGCAACAGGAAGTGGACGGCGTCGCGAAATACCTGCTGCCGTGGGACACCAACAAGGACAACCTGTTCGCCTCGGCCATTTCCACCAACAAGTTCAGCGAACTGCTCAAGACCGTCGCGGCGAAGCGGCAGGTGATTTTTCTGGATGCCTGCCATTCCGGCGGCGTGGTGAGCAAAGGGGCGCGCGATATCGGGGTCGATCCCTACGCGCATTTGGCGCAGGGAGAAGGCCGGCTCATGATCGCGGCGGCGAAGGCGAACCAGCTTTCCTATGAAGTGCCGGAACTCGGCCACGGCATTTTCACCCATCACCTGCTCGAAGCGCTGCAAGGCGCCGCGGATTTCAACGACGACGGTCAAGTCACGGCGCTGGAAGTTTTTCGCTATTTGCAGGAGAAGGTCCCGCAGACCGCGCGCGAAATGGCCCGAAGCCACCAGGAGCCGCTGCTCCAGGGCGATGCAATTTCGCAGGACATCACCTTGACCGTCGATGCGGCTGTGCTCGCCAGACGGGATGCGGAGCGCGCGCGCGCGGAAGAGGCGCGCCGCATGCAGCTCAGCACCCGCAGCGTCAAATTGACCGAGCTTACCCATGCCGGAGAAATGCCGCTCGCCGTTGCGCAGGAGGGTTTGGCGCTGCTGACATCGGAGCCGGGAAAGCTGAGCGAAGACGAGCAGACGCTGCGCGATTTGCTGCTGTCGGTGTTGGACGGGCATGTCTCCAGCGCGTCATACCTCAAGGCGCGGGAGCGCATCAGAATCGAGCCGGTGCCAGTACCGCCGGCGCTGCAGTTTTGCATCCATTGCGGCGCAAAACTCAAACCAGGATTGTCATTTTGTATGAATTGCGGGGTAAAGCTGACACGCTGAGAATCACGGGCGGCGCACGTGGTCAATGGTTACGGCTGTCCTAGGCGATCTGCTTCGCTTCCCCGGATTGGCCGGAAATGGCATAGAACATGGCCTCTTCCAACGCATCTTTCGCTTCTTTGTACCACGGCTCGAATTCCAATGCCTTGGTGAACGCGCGCGCGGCGTCGGAAAAGCGCGTCAGCGCCATGTAGGCGAGACCGAGCTGAAAGTAGAGTTCGGCATTGCCGGGAGAAAGGCCAATCGCCTCGTTGTAGCAATGCACCGCCACTTCTGAACTGCCGATTTGGTAGCAAATCAAACCCAGGTTGACCCACGAAGCGAAAAAATCCGGCTTGAGGGTAATGGCCTTTTGGTAGCAGATCGCCGCCGTGGTGTTGTCGCCCAGGTTTTGGTAGGCCACGCCTAATCCATAGTGTGCGGAGGCAAACAGCGGCTCGGCCCCGATCACAATTTTGAAATGCTCAATCGCTTGCTCGAATTGGCCCAGATCGTTGCGCAGCATGCCCAAATTATTCAGCGCCTCGGGAAAGCGCGGACGAATCAAAATCGCAGCTTCGTAATATCCTACCGCCGTTTCCAAATTTTCCAACGCGGCATGCGCCCGCGCTAAATTGTAGTGGGCAATCGCGGTGCGCTTATCCTGGGTATTTTTACTGGCTAGCAGCAAGTCGAGTGCGGATTGAAAGCATTCCAACGCCTGCTTGAATTCGCCTTGGCCCATCAAGCGGTTGCCGGTCTCGGTGAGCACGACGACGGAGTGGGCATTCTGCTGGTTGACCCGCAGTACAGACTGCGCGGATCGCGATTTAGTCTTCATTTTTGTGTTTACGGCAGGAAACCGCCGAAGTTGAGCGGGACTTGAAATCGGCTGGCCCGGGCCCATTTATTTAACTAATTGAGCGCGATTCGCGCTCTATCGATAAGAGGTTCATGCAATGTCAATGAATGTGGTGTTTAACAGCCCGTATTACCAAGTGCTGGAATATCCGGAACTCAATGCATTCGAGTTGGTGAACCACACGCGCTCGACCGGGGCGCTGATTCAAGGCGATATGGCCCATGTTTTACGCGCCAACCTGCAAAATTTGTTCGCAGTTGATCCGAGCGAGGAAGACGTGGACGAGATGATTGGCGGCTATGAAGCCTTGATGAATCAACCCGTTCGCTATCACTAATCCCCACCGCCCGGCTGGTCCGGGCTGTGCCATTCCGTAGTTCAGTACGCACTTCTTCTTGACGCCTATAGGCCGGCCAGTGCTATGATTCTCCTAACATTTAGGCCGGGTGAACGGCTTGTCACGTTTGGGGATCTATGAAGCTGGAATACAACTACCGTATCGGGCAGCAAGGCATTGAGTTTTCGATGGTGGATGGCCTCGATGACGAAATGGAATTCGACGGCACCGCCGAACAAAAATCGACCGTGCAACGCTACATCATGCAAGCCTGGCAGGATGCGATTAACAAATCTTCCAGCGGCCCGGATGAAATCCGCAGTTTGCTGGCGACCCCCGAAGGCCAAGTCCTGCTGCAAACCCGCGCACGTGATTACCTGGCAGAAATTCTGGCTGACTTCCCCCCCGAACTGGATCGGCGTGAAACAGACGACCGGCGCGACCTTCGTGCCCGCCCGCGCGATAAATCTGGCGACCGGCGTTACTCCAAAACGCGCAATCTGTCTTAACACGCGCTTAGCTGTAAAACCCGATCTTGGTCTTGCGCTTGGTCAAGCGATCCAGATCCAAATCCTTTAGCGTGAGATAGTCACGGCCATTAAGCTTGGCATTACCGAAGGCGTCCAGCAGTAGTTTGCGGATATCACGCGGCGGTATGTTCACGAGCGTTTCCAACACTTCCTCTTCCAATAGTTCAGGTTCAAATCCCCAGCTATGCTCGGATACGATTTCCGCGTACAAACTGCGCGCGATGCGCATCGCACCTTCGCGGTCCGGACGATCGATGGAATAAACATTCATGCGGTTGAGAATCGGCTCCGGTATTGCGCCCTCATCATTCGCGGTCGCAATCCACAGGATGTGGCTGGCATTGATCGGCACTTCTAAGAACTCATCTTTAAAATGCCGCGCGGTATCCTTTTCTAGCAGCGTATAGAGCGCACCCATCGGGTCGTAACGCGCATCGCCGCCGGCTTTATCTACTTCGTCCAGCGCGATTAAGGGATTGGCGTATTCGCCGTCCACCAACGATTGCGCGACCTTGCCGGGCTTGGAATTCATCCATTGCGAGGAGGCGCCGGAGAGAATCCAGCCCGCCGTTAATGAACTCATGGACACAAATTCAAACCCGGTGCCCAGCACTTGCGCCAAACATTTGGCGAAATGCGTTTTACCCAAACCCGGCTCACCCAGCAGCAATATCGGCATGAAATACACCGGCTCCTGGCCCGAAATGGCGAGCGTGGTGTGCTTCTTGATATCGTCGATGACGGGCTTGAAGTTGGGGCAGGCGTCGTACAAGGCATCGATGCCGTCGGTTGAGGAAGGCCGCACCAGATAGCGATCGCCGCCGCGCTCGCGCATCTTTTCGTACAGCGCCTTGAGTGGTTCGTTCTTGCTGGGCGATGCCGCCTCCATGGCGCGGTCGACTTCGGCCAGGCTATACACGGACTTGATATCCGCCAACGGGATGTGACAGGGCGTATTCATGTTTACCTCCTGCAAGATGCTACTGAGTTGATTAGCGGCGCGCGGGGCGGATTCCTTGAGTGTGAATGCGGATATAATGCGGCCTAATAAGCCCGATTGATAAACAGCCGTGCATTCCCCCGACCTCACTTCCGTTGGTATCGTCACGCCGCAGACCGCGCGCTTCGATACGCCCATCAAGCTGCGCAGCGGCGCCGTGCTTGATCGCTACGAATTAGTTTACGAAACCTACGGGCAGCTCAACGCCGATAAAAACAACGCCGTGCTGATTTGCCATGCGCTGTCCGGCAATCACCATGTCGCGGGGTTTCATTCGGAACACGACCAGCGCCCCGGCTGGTGGGACACTATGATTGGGCCCGGCAAGCCGATCGACACCAATCGGTTTTTTGTTATCGGTCTGAATAATCTCGGCGGTTGCCATGGCTCGACCGGACCTTCCAGCCTCGACCCGGCAACCGGCCAGCCCTATGGCGCGCGTTTTCCCTTGGTGACAGTGGATGATTGGGTCGAAACCCAAGCGCGCCTCGCCGATCAACTGGGCATCCAACAATTCGCGGCGGTGGTCGGCGGCAGCTTGGGCGGCATGCAGGCGCTGCAATGGAGCATCACCTACCCGGAGCGGATACGGCATGCGCTGGTGATCGCCGCCGCGCCTAAACTCACCGCGCAAAACATCGCGTTCAACGATGTCGCGCGCCAAGCGATTCTCACCGATCCGGATTTTCATGGCGGCGATTATTACGCGCATAAAGTTGTGCCCAAACGCGGCTTGCGCCTCGCGCGCATGCTGGGCCATATTACCTATCTCTCAGACGATGTGATGGGCAGTAAATTTGGTCGCATGCTGCGTGGCGGCGCGTTCCAGTACGGCTACGACGTCGAGTTCGAAATCGAATCCTACCTGCGCTATCAAGGCGACAAATTCGCCGAGAGCTTCGATGCGAATACCTACCTGCTCATGACCAAGGCGCTGGATTATTTCGACCCGACCCACCACCACAACGAAGGCTTGTTGGCACAGGCCCTGCAGCCGGTGAAAGCCGGTTTTCTGATCATCTCCTTCACCACCGACTGGCGCTTTGCGCCGGAACGCTCGCGCGAGATCGTCAAGGCGCTGCTGGATAACGAGCGCGACGTGACCTATGCCGAAATCACATCCAGCCATGGTCACGATGCCTTCTTGATGGTGGATCCGTACTACCACGACCTGGTGCGCGCCTACATGCAGCGCATTGATCTGGGGGGCGCTGCATGAATGCGCAAATGATGGCCCACGCCCGCCAGCGTGCAGACTTTGAGACGATCGCCGCGTGGGTGCAAAGCGGCGCGAAGGTGCTCGACCTCGGTTGCGGTGATGGTACTTTGCTCCGCTATTTGAAAGAGACGCGCAAGGTCTGGGGCTATGGCGTGGAGATCGCCGACGAAAAAATTCTGGCTTGTGCAAAAAACGGCGTGAATGTGATTCAGACCGATTTGGAATCCGGACTCGAAGCCTTCGAGTCCGGCTCATTCGATTACGTGATCCTGTCGCAGACCTTGCAATCCATGAAACACACCGAGCGCATCATGCAAGAAATGCTGCGCGTGGCGAAGCAAGCCATCGTGACCTTCCCCAACTTCGGCTACTGGCAACATCGGCTGCAAGTCATCAATGGCCACATGCCCGTGTCGCGCGACTTACCTTATCAATGGTACGACACACCGAATATCCATCTGTGCACGCTCAAGGATTTTGAAGCCTTTTGCGCCCAACTGAACGTGCGCATTCTGGAGCGCAGCGTGATCCATCGTGGGCATCAGGTTTCCGTGTTGCCGAATTTGTTTGGCAGCCTCGCCGTGTATCGCGTCGAGCGGCTCAGCTAAATACCCGAAATAAACCCAAGCCACCCAGCGCGACAATTACCAACCCAGCCCCAAGCTTCACCCCACGCCGCGTAAGCAATTTTTGCAACTGGCTGGCGAAGAGCCCCATCAAGAGCAAATTCGGCAGCGTGCCCAGACCAAAAGCGAGCATGGTCAAACCGCCTTGCAGCGCACTACCGCTCGCCAAAGCCGCGATCAACACGCTATACACCAGCCCGCACGGCAGCCACCCCCACACCATGCCCGCCGCAAACGCTTGCGGCACAGATTGAATCGGCACCAGTTTTTTGAATAGCGGCTGCAAACGTTTCCACACCCCACC
>JAUXTZ010000227.1 GCA_030681095.1 Burkholderiales bacterium | reverse complement strand
ACAGGGTGAAGGCATCGGCCGTGCCGCCGGCAAACCCCGCAAGAATTTTATCGTGAAACAAGCGGCGCACTTTGCGCGCCGTGGCCTTGACTACAATATTGCCCAAGGTCACTTGGCCATCGCCACCCAAGGCGACGAAATTGCCGCGCCGAACGGAGAGAATAGTGGTGCCGCGAAATTGCTCCATGAGGGGATCCAACAAAAAATGAAAGTGGGCTAGCGGGATTTCTTGCGAATAATGGTGGCGTACTCAGTGACCCCCATGACATCGAACAGCGCATGGATCATGCCGTTCGCGCCACTGATCACGACCTGCTTGCCGCTTTGATTGAGCTTCACCAGACTGCCGATAAAGGCGCCAACGGTCACGAAATCAACCCGCGTCGCATTCGACATATCGATATGAATTTCGGTGCGGGTTGCGGCATGGCGTTCAAGATCGCGCAATTTATAATCGCAATCGCTCGACAGCACACCTTCGATCATAAAGCATTCTGCTTCGAGAACCGGTTCCTGCGCGTCCAGTTCGCTGGCCCCGGCGGTCTGAATCGTATCCGGTAAGGCTTCCCACGACGGCGGAGAAAGCTCGAACGTGACCGCGTAGTCGATCGCTGCATCTTCGAATTCATTCTGCAAACTGAGGATTTGATACAACTCGAACAGCAAGGCCCAGTAGCGCATTTCCTGACGCGCTAAGCCGTCTAAGTGGCCTTTGATGATTTGCACGAATTCCTTGGCGCCAGCCACATTGATGCGTTTTTCGCCGCGCCGAATTGCATGCAACACCGCCGCCAACCGCGCGGCGGTTTCCGCGTCAATCGCGCTGGCGGAAACCAAATCTAATTTCACGCCGCCTTCCGCCTCGGCCAAGCTCGGCAAGCGATCAATATCCACATGCTGTGCGGCTCCAATCTCGCCTTTCAATTGCACCCCGCTCGCCATGCCGCGCTTGGGTTGCAGCGTTGCTGTCATGGTGGCCGATCGCGCACCTTCCCACACCGGTGCGGAACGCTCGTATTTGACGATGAATTCCATCGACAGTTCGTCGAATTGTTGTTTCATCCCCAACAATTGATACAGATCAAATAGCAGCAACCACGGCTGCAGATCGCGCGCCTCGGCATTTTCCTTGATGAAGTGTAGCAATGCGGAAATCGCCTCCGTCACGCGTTCATTGGCGTAGAGGATGGCTGCTTCTTCTACTGCGGAATGCGACTCGGCCGTCGCGCTCGCCCCGTCAAACGACAATTCGTCGAACTCCACCATCTCCATTTCGGCGGGTGGCGGCGGCACTGATCTAGGCGCCTGAGTCGCAGGGCCGCCCGCAGGCAACTTGGGCGCAACCGGTCTGGGGGGCGTCAGGGTCTGGGGCTCTTCGCCCTTGCGTTTAAAAAAAGAAAATACCACGTGGTCTCGCGGAGAGGATGAACCGGGAATTAAACCATTAACCTGGGGGATGGGCGCTATTCGATTGCGTCCACCAGTATTTTATTACTTCGGACACTCATCATAATGGCAATACGCACCCCCTTCAAGCATTCGCGCGCACCAATAGAAAAAGGCGGCATGAAGCCGCCTTTTTTCAGTAAATACTAAGGTTATTTCTTTGCGTACTTTTGCCGGAATTTTTCCACACGACCGGCGGTATCCAGGATCTTTTGCTTGCCGGTATAGAACGGGTGGCATTGCGAGCAGACCTCGATGTTCAAGGCACGGCTCATGGTCGAGCCCGTTTTGAATGTGTTGCCGCAGCTGCAAGTCACTGAAATTTCAGCGTATTCAGGGTGAGTTTCGGGTTTCATTGCCTAATCCTTAACAGGGTTCCCCACCGACAGGGCAGGGGCAGAAAGGGCGCTATTATCCCTAATAACACCAGCCTACGCAAGCAGCCTTAGCCGCGCCGCATGGAATCGAAAAATTCCGCGTTATTTTTGGTCGCGCGCAGTTTGTCGTGTAAAAACTCCATCGCTTCCAGATCATCCATCGGGTACAGCACTTTGCGCAGCACCCAGATCTTTTGCAGCACATCCGGCTTGATCAGCAGCTCCTCGCGCCGGGTACCGGAGCGATTAACGTTGATCGCGGGGTACAAGCGCTTCTCGGCCATGCGCCGGTCGAGATGAATCTCCATATTACCGGTGCCTTTGAATTCTTCGTAAATCACGTCATCCATGCGCGAGCCGGTATCGACCAGTGCGGTGGCGATAATGGTGAGCGAGCCGCCCTCTTCGATATTGCGCGCTGCGCCGAAGAAGCGCTTGGGGCGTTGCAGGGCGTTGGCATCCACACCGCCGGTCAGTACCTTGCCCGAAGCCGGGACCACGGTATTGTAAGCGCGCGCCAAACGGGTGATGGAATCGAGCAGAATCACTACATCTTTTTTGTGCTCGACCAGGCGCTTGGCTTTCTCCAAGACCATTTCGGCCACTTGCACATGGCGCGTGGCAGGCTCGTCGAACGTCGACGCAACTACTTCACCACGCACCGTGCGCGTCATTTCGGTCACTTCTTCCGGACGCTCATCGATCAGCAGCACAATCATCACCACATCCGGATGATTGGCGGTAATGGCGTGCGCGATGTGTTGCAGCATGACGGTCTTGCCGGACTTGGGCGAGGCCACGAGCAAACCGCGCTGGCCCTTGCCGATGGGAGCGATCATGTCGATCACGCGGCTGGTTAGGTTTTCTTCGGCATTGATATCGCGTTCGAGTTTGAGCGGCTTGGTGGGGAATAAGGGCGTCAGGTTTTCAAACAGGATCTTGTTCTTGGCGTTCTCCGGCGATTCACCGTTGACCGTGTCCACCTTGACCAGCGCGAAATAGCGTTCGCCATCCTTCGGTGTGCGGATCTCGCCTTCGATCGTATCGCCGGTATGCAGATTGAAACGGCGGATCTGGCTCGGGCTGACATAAATATCGTCTGGCCCGGCAAGGTAAGAGGTATCAGGCGAACGCAAAAAACCGAAGCCATCTTGCAGCACTTCCAACGTGCCTTCACCGTGGATGCTCTCGCCTTTGCGCGCTTGGTTCTTCAGCAGCGCGAAGATAAGATCTTGTTTTCTAAGGCGGCTGGCGCCCTCGACTTCGTGCGTGACAGCCATGTCCACCAATTCTTGGACGTGGAGTTGTTTGAGCTCGGATAAGTGCATAGACCTGTGGTGTCGTGTGAGGTGGAAAAATTTGTTGGGAAGGTGGTGCGGGGCCCGGGAGAGTCCCGGAATTTGAACAAGGCCCGTTAGATTTCGTTATCGGGCGCTTGTTCAGGAAACTTTAGAAGCTAGCGTAGCCAGTTCAAACGTTGCTGTCAATAAACGCCGTCAATTGCGATTTTGACAGCGCGCCGACCTTGGTCGCCTCGACATTGCCGTTCTTGAAAATCATTAAGGTGGGGATGCCGCGAATGCCGTATTTAGGGGGGGTTTGTTGGTTTTCGTCGATATTCAACTTGGCGACCTTGATCTTGCCGGCGTATTCCTGAGCCACCTCATCCAGAATCGGCGCGATCATTTTGCAGGGGCCGCACCAATCCGCCCAGTAGTCCACCAGGACAGGCATCGCGGATTGCAGCACTTCTTGCTCAAACGAGTCGTCGGATACGTAATGAATGTGTTCGCTCATGGGGTCCTCATAGCTTAAATCCCGCTGGAATTAGCGGTAGGGGATTGAAACAAAAAGAATTTTTGTTTTTTACGCGGAAAAGTGGTTCTATCCTAACCAAAAAATTAGGCTATGGGAAGCACTGTGAGCAGGAAACAGAATCGCTTTTGTTCGCGCCTACCCGAGGCTAAAATTGCGCCACACTCGATTTCGAACAAAACAACCTTAAAGGCACAGCATGACCTACGTCGTTACCGAATCCTGTATCAAATGCAAATACACCGATTGCGTGGATGTTTGCCCGGTGGACTGCTTCCATGAAGGCCCGAATTTTCTGGTGATCGATCCAGACGAATGCATCGACTGCACCTTGTGCGTGGCGGAGTGTCCGGTCGAAGCGATTTTTGCCGAGGATGATGTGCCCGAGGATCAACGCGAATTCACCGCGCTCAACGCCGAGTTGGCCAAAACCTGGAAGGTCATTATTGAACGCAAGGCAGGCCCCGCCGACGCAGACGAGTGGGCCAAGGTAAAAGACAAACGCGCCCTGCTCGAACGTTAGATCCCTTAGCGGCGCGATGCGAGCCATCCTCACCTGCCGCGTATCCGAAACCGATTTACTGTGCGGCGCGGCGCAGTCGCTGATTGAAGCCGAGCAAGCTCGGCTGCCCGATTTAAGCGCCATCACGGTACTGTTACCCAACTTGCACGTAGCGCCGGCCTTGGCCCGCGCGCTAGGCCAGGCAGCGGGGCTACCCACCCTGCTGCTGCCCACTTTGACCACGCTGCCGCAACTGGCGAAGCAAGCATCACTTGATCAGCCCAGCGTGCCAGACAGCGAACGTCAAAGCCTGCTGTATGGCGCGCTGCGCGCACGCAAATGGTTTCGCGATGCCACGCTGTTGTGGCCGCTCACCGGCGAGCTGCTGAAATTATTCGATGAGCTCACGCTCCACCAAGTTCGCCTGCCAGATTCCCACGACGATTTTTTACATCAACTGGAAGCGGCCTACGCCGCCACCGCCGGCGCATCACTGCAATTCGAAGCGCGCCTGGCGCATGAGCTCTGGCACGCATTGCGCCATGACTTAGGCGCGCGCCTGGATGCGGCCAGCACCTATGCCTTACAGCTCGGCCAACGTGCACAAACAGCGAACGCGCCCTTATATGGTTTGGGCCTTGTCGATCTCGCACCGATCGAGCG
>JAUXTZ010000224.1 GCA_030681095.1 Burkholderiales bacterium | reverse complement strand
CAACAGTTGGGCTGGTCGGTGGAAGTGCCAGCGCAGGCGGCTACGTTCGAGCTATGAGGCGGGTTTAAGGTAGATACAAACTAAAAACCGCGCCGCCATTATTGGCGAGTGCGACTTGACCATTGCGGCGTTTGTTCTCATGTACCTTCGCTACGCTGTTGGCGAAATACAGACCGAGGCCGGTGCCTTGCTGCGAGGCGCGCGGCGCGTCAAAGTTGTCATTGAGCAAGGATTGCGGGAAACCCGGCCCATCATCGCTTACGCGCAATACCAAATAATCTCCGTCCTGTGCCGCGCTCAGCGTAATGCGCGTACGGGCAAAACCCAGCGCATTGTGCAGCGCATTCATGAGCGCGCTCTGCGCCAATTCGCGGTCAAAAAACCAGAACGGCGGCGCCTTGTCTTCTTGCACATCAATCGTGAAGCGGCCCGCCGTCAGGGTTCGTGCCTCAAGCATCAGATCTTCTAAAAAATCGACCGGCGAGTGTGCATCAATATTCGGCGCGAGGTGTCCGCCTTCCAGTTTGTACAGCGTGAGCGTTTCACAGAGACGATCAACGATGCGGCGACAGGCAAAGCGTGCGCCGGTAAGCTGCTCCGTCGCACCTGGACAGCCAACTTCTGCGATGCTATCGAGTGAAAGCGTCAATTGGCCGAGCAAATTCTTTACCTCATGCATGCTGGCAGCGGCGAGCGTGTTTAAATCAAGCGGCACGCTTTTCAAGCCGCGACCCCATATTTTTTCGCCATGTCCTGCGCCAGCTTGCTGATTGAGAGCAGTTTGGGGTGGGTCGCATTTTTGGCGCGCGCCACGTCGATATAGCGCTGGGCAGACATCATGTAGTCGTCATTCCAACCCAGTTTGTCGATATGGACCAGCAGGGCTTGCGCCGCGTTGAGTACGATTTGTACATTCTCCGGCATTTTCTCTGCGGCTTCGGTCAGCAGTTGGACCGAGCCCGCTAAATCGCCCTGTTGTGCTTTGAGCACGCCTTGATTGTTGAGTTGAATAATGGTTTTTACATTGTTGTCCACCAGCGCGATTCCTTCCGCGCCTTTGCCTGCATCTTCAAATACCTTTTTCGCTTTCTCGATCAATGCCAGGCTGTCGTGATTGTTGCGAACTAGGACTTCGATCAATCCCTTGGCTTCTTCATCCTTGCCATGGGCAAAGCAAGCTTTGGCGAGATCAAGGGTGAGACTCTCGCTGGCCTTGAGGTTACCTGCTTGTTTGGCCTGCATGGCGGTGGTTAGTGCTGCAGCCGATGCCTTCTCGTTGCCAGCTTGTGTATGAACCAGGCTTTCCATCACCGAGGCGGCGAAGGTTACTTCGGGTGAGTTGTTGAATGAAGTGCGTGCATCACGCAGCGTGCTCAGCGCCTCATTTAATTTGCCAAGCCCCATTTGCACGCGCGAGAGATTGGCAAAATCATCCGAGGCTCGAAAAAAGGAGGTTTTACCTCGCTCCACTACATTTGTATAGGCTTGTTCGGCAGCCGCCATGTCGCCGTTGCGCATGGCTAGGTGCCCCATCTCCTTTTGCCGGTGCATGGTGTAAGGCGACGCGGCCACGGCGCGTGTTAGCACTTCCTGTGCGCGCTCGGTTTTGGTTTGCGCTTCGCATACCTTGGACAGCAAATCGTACGCCGCCATGTACTCAGGCGCTTCTTCAATGACTTCTTCCAATAATTCTTCTGCCTCGCTGTGCTTGCCCCGGCAATGGAACATGGTAGCCAGCCCCATGCGCGCCCAAGGTACCGCGCGCAGGTTGACCACCTGTTGGTAGATTTTTTGCGCCTCCTCGAAGTTGCCTTGCGAGACATGTAACTCAGCCAGCAGGCGCAGCACGTCGATGGTGTATTTGTTGTTTAGCTTGGAGAGCTCGGTACACGCTTGCGTGGCTTCGGCCAGCTTGCCACCTTCGATCAAACGATGGATAGGCGCGAATGCCAGTTTTTTCAGCATGACGCGTTCCAAGCGGGTTTTCAGCACATCGGCAGTGAATGGCTTGACCAGATAATCGTCGGGCGCCAGTTCCACTGCCGACACCACTTTTTCATATACACGTTCGGCCGTGACCATGATGAAGATAGTGGATAAGGTAATGAGATTGTTGTGGCGAAGTTGCTCCAAGAGTTGCTGGCCATCCGAGCCATCGCCCAAAAAATAGTCGCAAATAATGATGTCGTAAGGTTTGGTCTGGAGACGTCGAATCGCATCGTTAGCCGTACCCGCCATTTCCGAATACACCACGCCGAAGGTGCTGAGAATGGTGCGCATCGACGAGCGCATGCCTGGGACATCGTCGATGATGAGAACCCGTTTTTCTTCGAAATTAATATCCATGATCCGTATTTGAAATGATCTGCAACGCGCGACCATCGCGGCCCTGCGATAAATGCTATAACGGCATGAATACGGGGAAGATTGAGGGGGTACCTGGATACGGAGTGGCGGCTAGTGCGTTCAGCGCCGCTAAAGACGGCCAGGCCTGCAGCTCGATGGTCGAAGAAGAGCGTTAACGAAACGTCTTAGCCCTTGATTCGAGCCGGGCAGTGAACTTTGCGGGCGTAGTTCCACGCATCCGTGGCGGCAAACAAGGCCCAGACCGTCAGGAAAAGGATGGGCGTTATTTTTCTGCCCAGGGATACATCGTAGAAGTGGCCGATCCAGCCCAGCAATACCGGGGTGAGCACAAAAGCGATATTGGTCAGCATGACCATCAGCAAAATCAGCCCTAGACGGAAACGATCCTGCCGCATTTGCGCCAAGCCGGGGATCAGCAGGGATAGTGCGAATGACACGATGGGTTTGGGCGAGCGCAGATCGAAGGGAGGCGATTCCACCCGCGCCGCATCAAGCGGTGCGGCGTGGGAAAGCGTGAGCAGTTCCACCATCCGGCGCGCCGTCAAAGGCGAGACGGGATAGCCTGAAAATGTTCGGTCATCCCCAAGCTGGATGTGCAGCTTGTCCTGTTTCGCTACCCACCTTAGCCAGGCCGGCCCGGCGCTGTCGATCCGTGCGGCTACCTGATGGCGCGGGTGGGCCATCAATAGTTTTCCGGCTGCGCCCGTGCCCAGATCAAAGATCAGTACGCGACGATTTGTGAGCACACAAACCTTCATGTTAAAGGCAGGGAAAAGCCCACCGCCTCGAACCATGACCACTTCTTGCGCAAACTCATCGGGTTCAAGTGCCTCCTGTGCCGCTTTGGTGCGCTTGAACCACCTGAGCGCCCTGGCGGATAACACCGCCTCGAAGCGCGGCTGCTTCATGCGCTTCTGAACGATCCTTGCGGTTAGCACAACTAAGCCCGTCAAAACGACCGTCATCGAGATCAACAGGCCGAACAGTGCGGGGGTTAGCCAAGAGGCGGGAAGTTGTTTCAAGAAAGTCGTCAGTGGGCCCATGAGGAACGGGCCCAGCCCCTTCAGTAAGGCAAACATTGTCAGGATCGCCAAATACAGTGGCCAGAATAAAATCATGGACGCGACGAACTCATCCCCGCGGGACAGGCTCGGCGTACCCAATCGAGAGCGCATATCGGATTGGGCATGCTCCGGTACGAGTTGTTGCAAGCGCTTCCATCCAAAGTAAGCAATGATCGCCAACAGCCCCAAGACAATTGCACCCACCTGCGCGCCCAGCAAGACTTTTCCCCACAACACCCGCTCGCGGTGCGCCTGCTTGAGCGCGGACTGGATGTTTTTGTCTCCCCAGGTTTTTAAATAGCCACCGGTTTGATCGAACAAGTGCAGCGCAAAGCCATCGCTTTCCGTGACCAGTAATTCATTGCCAAGCCAGAGAAAATCTGCCGGTTGAGGGTGCTTGGCCGGTGAGCGGTAGGTGCGAAGCAATTCGCCGGATTGGTTTATATCCATCACCATGCCGTGCTGCATATTGTTTTGCATAACGCTCAGCGTGATCGTGCCGCGCTCGGTTTTGCTGCGGCGGGCCAGGGCCGGGACGCGGTATCCGCCGCTGTAGGGCGCCGTCAGCGCCGATTCCGGTTTCAACGTTGCGCCATTCAGGGCGCGCACTTGCCGGTGATTCGTGTCCACTACCCACCATTGCCCGTTTTCATACCACAAGCCATTGGCGAAACGCAGCAAGCCGGGTGTTGTCTGGGTAAGATATTGTCCTTGTGCATCGAACAGCAACACGCGGTGATCGCCACCGGTAGACATGGCAATGCGGCCATCCGGGGCGGCCGCCAAGTGAAAAGTTTCATGAAATGGCACATCGATGCCATACGGCTTGAGCCGCTCTATGACCTTTCCTTCACTATCCATGACCAGCCATTCCGGATGCTTGATCACACCCACCAGCATCCTGGTTCCTCCATCGGGGGACGGCAGTGGCACGATGGCGTTCACCGGCCCCGGCAACCCCAAAGAGGAGAGCGAAACGCGATGCCGCAGCGCGCCATCGGGACGGGCGATCAGCAATTCCTGGTCGTACACAAACCACACGTCACCTGCGGCGCTTTGCTCCAGTATCCGAGGCCCCCAGTGATGCGCTTTCTTGTCGCCGGCATGAATCGCAAGCACGGCACAGGCCAGTGCAAGCAGCAACATCAAACCGATCAAGATTTCCGGCCAGCGTTTCTTTTCGTTCATACCGATTTGTAACTCTTCGCCAATGCGATGTAATGATTGGCCGAGTAGTTGAAGTAAGCCAGTTCTTCCTCGGTCAGCCGCCGCAATTGCTTGGCGGGGCGGCCGAGATACAAATAGCCGCTTTGCAGCGTCTTGCCTTCCGGCACCAGCGAACCCGCGCCGAGCAACACGCGCGGTTCGAGCACGGCTTTATCCATGATGATCGAGCCCATGCCGATCAGGCATTCATCGCCGATGGTGCAGCCGTGCAGGATCACGCTGTGGCCGACGGTGACGCGCTCACCGATGATGAGTGGCGCGCCGTTTGGGTTCCATGCGCTTTTGTGCGAGACATGCAGCACCGATAGATCTTGGATATTGCTGCCGGTGCCGATGGTGATGCGATTCACGTCGCCGCGAATCACGGCGTTGCACCACACCGAGACATTCGCGCCTAGGCTCACTTCACCGATGATTTGCGCGCTGGGGTGGACGTAAACGCTGGCGTGAATGTGCGGGTGGATGTTGTGGTGGGGGATGATGTTCATGGTTTCGAGTAGCGAGTCTTTGCGGCTAGTATAATGGCGCATTGATTTCCTCGAAAGATAACCATGAACCCTTTATTGGATTTTTCCGGCCTGCCGCGCTTTGCCGAGATTAAACCGGAGCACGTCAACCCGGCGATTGAGCAATTGCTGGCAAGCAATCGTGCGCTGGTGTCGACCCTGACAACTGATGCGAGTGCGCCTACCTGGAAAAGCTTCGTATTGCCCTTGGAAGATTCGAACGAGCATCTATCGCGTGCTTGGTCGCAGGTGTCGCACATGAACTCGGTGGTGAATAGCCCCGAGCTGCGCGAGGTCTATAACGCCAATCTGTCCAAGATCACCGAATATTATGCCGAGCTGTCGCAGAATTTAAAGCTGTTTGACAAATTCAAGGCGATCAAAGCCTCGCTCGAATTCGCGCAGCTGACTTCAGCACAGAAAAAAATCATCGATAACGAGCTGCGCGATTTCCGGCTCGGCGGCGCAGAGTTGCCGGAGAATCAAAAAGAACGCTTTAAAGCGATTCAGGAAGAACTCGCCACGCTTTCCGCCCGCTTCGAGGAAAACTTGCTCGATACCACCAACGCTTATGCAAAGTATGTCGAGCACGAGTGCGACATCGCCGGTCTTCCCGCCGACGTGGTGCAAGCGGCGCAAGAAGCAGCCACTGCCGATGGCAAGCCGGGCTGGAAATTCACGCTACACGCGCCATCCTATATGCCGGTGATGCAATACGCCGAGCATCGCGCCCTGCGCGAAGCGTTGTACCACGCGTATGTGACGCGCGCCTCCGAATTCGGCAAAGCCGAGTGGGACAATACGCCCCTGATTGGGCAGATTCTCGCGCTGCGTCAGGAAGCGGCGCATCTGATCGGCTATAAGAGCTATGCCGAGGTGTCGCTCGCCACCAAAATGGCACAGAAACCGGCTGAGGTAATGGATTTCTTAAATTCCTTGGGGCAGCGCGCTAAACCCTTCGCGCAAAAAGACCTGGCTGAAGTGCGCGCCTTCGCGGCGGAAAAATTTGGTATGCCTGAGTTGGAGGCCTGGGACATCGGCTATTACTCGGAGAAATTGCGCGAGGCACGTTATGGTTTCTCCGATGAAGAGGTGAAGCAATATTTCCCCGAGTCCACGGTGCTGCCCGGCATGTTCAAGCTAGTGGAGACGATCTACGGGCTGAAAATTCACGCAACCCACGCGCCCACTTGGCATGCGGATGTGCGTTTCTTCTCCATCACTGATCACACCGGACAGCTGGTCGGGCAGTTTTACCTCGACCTGTATGCGCGCAAGAACAAGCGTGGCGGGGCTTGGATGGACGATGCGATTACGCGCCGGCGCAAAGCGGAGAAAATTCAAACGCCGGTGGCCTATCTCACCTGCAATTTTTCCGCCCCGGTCGGCGGCCGTCCGGCGCTGTTTACGCATGACGAAGTGATCACCTTGTTCCACGAGTTCGGCCATGGCCTGCATCACTTGCTCACCAAGATCGAAGACTTGGGCGTGTCCGGCATCAACGGCGTGGAGTGGGATGCGGTCGAGCTGCCTTCGCAGTTCATGGAAAATTTTTGCTGGGAATGGGATGTGGTGCGTCACATGTCGCGTCATGTGGAGACGGGTGAGTCGTTACCGCGCGCGCTGTACGACAAAATGCTGCTGGCGAAAAATTTCCAAAGTGGCTTATTCACCATGCGCCAAATCGAGTTCGCGCTATTCGATATGCGGCTACATGATGACTTCGATCCTAAGGGTGAGCTTAGCGTATTGCAATTGCTGGAAGAGGTGCGCGAGCAGGTGGCGGTGATCCGGCCGCCGGCCTTCAATCGCTTCCCCAATAACTTTTCCCACATCTTCGCCGGCGGCTATGCCGCGGGGTATTACAGTTATAAGTGGGCCGAGGTGCTGTCGGCCGATGCGTACAGTCTGTTCGAAGAAAACGGTGTGTTGAGCGCCGAGGTGGGGCATCGTTTTTGGAGCGAGATCCTGGGGCAGGGTGGTAGTCGTCCGGCCTTGGAATCGTTCGTCGCATTCCGTGGACGCGAGCCGACCCTGGATGCCTTGCTGCGTCATTCGGGTATGGTGGAGGCATAAAACCCTTGATTTGACCTGCCCCGTATGATATTACATGAAGAAATTCACGTAACGGGCTGAGCTAATGAGGGTTTTTTTGCTTATTGGATTGCTGATATGGGCCTTGCCGGGGTTGGCTGATACCGCCACCGTGGTGGAGGGCGCGCGCGTCAATCTGCGCAGCGGCAAGACCGATACCTACCGCGTGGTCAGAGCCTTGGAGCCCGGTGTTGAAGTCGAGGTGCTGCGCCAGGAGCAAACTTATGTCCAGGTTAAAACCCGTGAAGGCGATGTGGGGTGGCTCCCGTTGCGCTTTGTGAAGATTAACGTTACGCCACCCACGCCGCCGCTGCCGGCCCCCTCGCTCGAAGCGCTAAAAACTGAAATAGCCCAAGCCCAAGCCGAGCTCAAGCAAAGCCGCAATCCGGGATACGCTGCTTCGGTCTGGATGTTTATTGGGGTGGGCCTCGGTGGATTGGTGCTGGGCATTATGCTTGGCATGGGTGGCTTGCAGGCTTACTATCGAAAGAAGCTAAACGGTTTAAGGATTTAAGATGAAAACACTCATGGTTTCGTTGCTGGGGTTTGCTTTTTTGCTCGGCGCGACTGCGCAAGCAGAAATGTATCGCTGGGTGGATAAAGCCGGCAAAGTGCATTACACCGATCAACTGCCGCCGCCGAATGAAGCCAAAAAAGTGGAAGAGAAAAAATTCGGCGGCAACCTGATTCAAGGCGGGAACCTGCCCTATGCGACGCAGCAAGCCGCCAATAATTTCCCAGTGACGCTCTATACGGGTGATTGCGGTGAAGCATGCAACCAGGCCAAAGCGTATTTGGCCAAGCGCGGCATTCCGTATAGCGAGCGCTTGCCCGGCAAGAACCCGGCCGACGCAGAACTGTTCAAAAAGATAACTAAGGAAAATTTTATTCCCTTTTTGCAAGTCGGCAGCAGCACGCAGCTAAAGGGCTTTACCGAGGCAGTGTGGGCCGCTGCGCTTGATCAAGCCGGTTATCCCAAGAGCAATCCTTTTGCACCGGGGCAGCAGCCGAAGCCGACCGAGCCAGGCAAAGCTGAAACACCACCCGCCGCCAACGCGCCAGCCAGCCCGAAGCCTGAAGACGGCGG
>JAUXTZ010000189.1 GCA_030681095.1 Burkholderiales bacterium | reverse complement strand
CGGATCGGCCTTTCGCGCCATGGCGGGTTTCGGCCGGCATCATGTGCTGCACGAGAGCACCTTCTTCGAGTTAGCCGGCTCACTCACGGTAGAAGTGGAATTCATCGTGACTGAAGCAGAGTCGCAGCAATTGCTGGAGCTGGTGCAACAGGAAAATATTCGCGTCTTTTATGCCTATACTCCGGCAAAGTTTGGTGTGATCAATCCGGATGCAAGCGACCCGCTCGCGAGTGGCGAATAAATCACTGCGACCAAATCCAGCCTGATTTCCCCGAGAAGATAATTTGCTCAAAGCGCTGCTCGAATTACCACGCACGGTTTGGCTGCTTGGCCTGGTGAGTTTTTTCAACGACTCGGCCAGCGAGTTGATTTACCCCCTGGTGCCACTCTATCTCGCCTCGGTGCTGATGACTGGACCGAGGGCGCTGGGCATCATCGAGGGCATTGCCGAAGCGACATCAAGTTTATTGAAACTCTTCTCCGGCGTACTGGCTGATCGCTTGCGTTCCACCAAGCGTTGGGTGGTGGGCGGTTATGCAGTATCGGCCCTCGCCCGGCCACTGTTCGCTTTCGCGGCCTCTTGGCAGGTGGTGCTGGCGCTGCGCTTCGCCGACCGCGTGGGCAAGGGGCTGCGCACCTCGCCGCGCGATGCGCTGCTGGCGCTGACCGTGGATAAAACGCGGCGCGGTCTGGCATTCGGCTTGCATCGTACCTTGGACAATACCGGCGCGGTGGTCGGGCCCTTGCTGGCGGCTGGGCTGTTGGCGATGCACATGCCGCTGCGCGATGTATTTCTGTGGGCATCCTTGGGTGGCGTGTTCGCAGTCGCCCTAACACTCGCCGTGCGTGAACCTGCGCGCGAAGTCCCCATCTCGGCGATCCACTTCAGTTGGACCCTACGCGGCCTGCCCGCCCCCTTCAAGCGTTACCTCGCGGTGCTGGCGCTGTTCACACTGGGCAATTCCTCCAATATGTTCCTGCTGCTGCGCGCCAAGGATATGGGGCTTCCGGATTATCAGGTGCCCCTGTTATGGGCGCTGGTGTCCTTCACTGCGGCGCTGTTCAGCATTCCCCTGTCGGCGCTCTCTGACCGCATCGGGCGCACGCGTCTCATCGTTGTCGGCTGGCTGGTGTACAGCGCGTTCTACCTGCTGCTAGGCATCAATGGGCATCCGGCACTATTGTGGCCGCTATTCGCGTTCTACGGCCTATTCATGGCCGCCACCGAGGGCGCGGAAAAAGCCTTGGTGGCCGATCTCGTCGGGCGCGATGTGCTGGGTACGGCCTTTGGCTGGTTCAATTTGACAGCGGGTTTCATGCTGCTGCCGGCGTCGATCATTTTCGGTTGGTTATGGCAGAGCATCAACCCGCTCACGGCGTTTGCGTTTTCTGCTGCGTGTGCTTTTACCGCCGTACTGTTGCTGCAATTCTGGGTGCTGCGCGGCGACGCCTCCAAGTAGCTTGGTTTAATACACCCGATACCCCGCATGACACGCCACGCACTGCTGCGTGACTTGCGCTAGATTTTCCAGCGCCTTCTGCCCATCGCCTTCATGCGCCGTGCGCGCGAAGCGGCTGGCGGCGTGATGCATCTCGGTGCCGATGTCCTGCATGGCTTTGGGCATGTAATGCGCCATGTGCGCGGCGCCGTGCGAGGCGAGCGAGGTCATGCCGAGGCGCGTCTCGGCGATATCCGCCGCGCGGTCGAGCTGCTTCGCCGCGAGTGCGGCCTGGATTTCGGACAGTGCTTGCAGGTGGTCGCGCATATTACTCAGCATGTGGGCGCGCATTTGTGTTGGCAGTTTTATTTTTTGCCGTGCGTCTTTTTCTGCTGCGCCTGTGCTTGCTGTCACGCTCAGCGCGATGAAAAATAAAATCGCTTTGCTTAAATTGATTTGGTTCATTTTTTGGCTTTCATCAGGTTTGTGATCCGCTAACGAGGATTGCGGTGATATCGAGTGCGCGCTTTACTCCCCTCTCCCACTTGTGGGAGAGGGGCCGGGGGAGAGGGCAGGAGCAACGGTCAAACGTATCTGCTCCAACACCCCCTCCAAATTTTGCATCACTTCGTTGTTCCAAAATCGCAGAACGGTATAGCCTTCGTTGCGCAACCACGCATCCCGTTCCTGGTCATATCCTGCCTGCTCAGCATGCTGACCGCCATCCAACTCGATGATTAGCCTGTGCTCGACACACACAAAATCAACAATGTATTGACCCATGGGTTTTTGGCGTTTGAACTTCATCCCCATGAATCGATGCGCGCGCAGGTGATACCAAAGCCGTTGTTCGGTTTCGGTTTGGTTGGTGCGTAGGGATTTAGCGTTGTTTAGCACTTTGTTTCTTTAGTCTTGTTGCTTTGCGTACTGAATAGATTGAAGCGCCCTCTCCCCTGCCCCTCTCCCACAAGTGGGAGAGGGGAAAGAACAATCCCACCTCGCCAGGGCCATACCCATCATTCCAGCGCCCGCCCTTCCCCCGCTTCTTCCACCGTGCGCCCGTCGCGGATGTGGTAGAAGCGCATGAAGGTGGGAATGATTTTCTCGTCGTGCGTCACGACGATGATGGCGGTCTGGTACTGCGTGGCCATCTGGTTGAGGATACGCATCACGGCCAATGCGCGTTCGCTGTCCAAGGGCGCGGTAGGTTCGTCGGCCAAGATTACCGGCGGCTTGTTGGCCAGTGCGCGGGCGATGGATACGCGCTGCTGTTCGCCGCCGGAAAGCTCGGAGGGTTGGGCTTTTGCACGATGCGCCACGTCCAGCGCTTGCAGCAGCTCCAGCGCCCGCGCACGCGCTTCGCCATTGGGCCGCCGCGCCAGCATGGGCAATAGCGCCACGTTGTCGGTCACGTCGAGAAACGGAATCAGATACGGTGCTTGAAAGATGAAGCCGATGCGATCGCGGCGCAACTCGCGCAGATCAGAAATTTTCCAGCCGTTGTCGTAGATGACTTCGCCGCCCAAGGTCATGCGGCCGCGTGTCGGCTCGATCACCGCGCCCAGGCATTTCAGCAGTGTCGTTTTGCCCGAGCCGCTGGGGCCGATGAGGCCGACCACCTCGCCGGGGGCGACGCTCATGTTCACTTCCTTGAGCGCATCGACGGCGGTATCGCCTTCGCCATAGCGTTTGCTCAGGCCTTCGATGTGGATGCCGACGCCGGTGCTCATGTCAGCCGCCAATCGCCGTCGCCGGATCAACCTTGAGTGCCGCGCGTATCGCTAAGGTGCTGGCGAGCACGCACACCCCCATCACGATGACGAAGCCGCCCAGTGAATCTCCGGGCAACAGCAGCACATATTTAGGGAAGGCCGGGGCCCAGATCGTGGCGGCGATTTTGCCGACGACGAAGCCGATCAGGCCCAAGCCCAGCGCCTGTTGCAAGATCATGGCGGCGATGGTGCGATTGCGGGTGCCGATCAGTTTCAACACGGCAATCTCGCGGATCTTGCCCAGGGTCATAGTGTAGATGATGAAGGCGACGATGGCCGCGCTGACGATGGCCAGAATCACCAGGAACATGCCAATCTGTTTGGCGGCGGTGGCGATCAATTTGGCGATCAGTATTTCTTCCATCTGCACGCGGGTGAACGCTTGCAAATGCTTCCAGCGGCGAATGTCTTGCGCCACCGCTTCGGAGGCATAACCCTCGGCTACACGAACCAGCACTGCATTGACGTTGTGGTTGCTGGCCTGCGAGGCATTTATCGCGTCGAGCAAGCCCGGCACGCCGGGACGATTGAGCGTGGGATTGGCGGCGGTGCGCGCGCGCTCGTTGACGATGGCGTCGTTGTCTTTGAGAAACTGCGCCTCTTGCGCATCCTTGAGCGGGATGAATACCATTGGGTCGCCACCGGAGGACACCATGCGCCGGGTGAGACCGACCACGGTGTAATCGTGGCGGCGAATGCGGATGCGGTCGCCCAGTGCAAAGCCGGTGTGCACATCGGCCACCGCTTCGTAATGGCTGCGCGTGATGCGCCGCCCCGCCACCAGATAACTCGGCTCGCCCGGCTGCCCCGGCTCGAAGCCCACCACCATGGCGCGCAC
>JAUXTZ010000186.1 GCA_030681095.1 Burkholderiales bacterium | reverse complement strand
ACGCGCAATATGTTTTATTTGCAAAACGTGGCGGCGCTGCGCTACATCTTGCGCCAGGCCGGTTTGCAGGTGCGCATCGGCACGCTGATCCCCGAAATTACTGCGCCCACCACGATTGATTTGCCGAATGGCGAGCAGCTCATCTTGGAGCCGCTGATACGCGAGGGGCGGCGCGTGAAGCTGGAGGGTTTCGACCCCTGCGCGATTATTCTCAATAACGATTTGTCCGCTGGCATTCCGGCGATCTTGCAGGATTTGGAACAACCCGTGATTCCCCCGCTGCACGCCGGCTGGTCCACGCGCCTCAAATCCAACCACTTCGCCGCTTATAACGAGGTGGCCGATAGCTTTGCGAAATTGCTCGGCATCGATCCCTGGATGATCAATCCGCAATTCGCCACCTGCGGCCGTGTGAATTTCCAGACGCGCGAGGGAGAGGATTGCTTGGCCGCTTTTGTTGACGACTTACTCAACGACATTCGCGTGAAGTACAAGGAATACGGCATCCAAGAAGAACCGTTCGTGATCGTCAAGGCCGACGCAGGCACCTACGGCATGGGCATCATGACCGCTAAATCGGCAGACGATGTGCGCGATTTGAATCGCAAGCAGCGTAACAAAATGTCGGTGGTGAAAGAAGGCCTGCAAGTGTCGGATGTCATCATTCAGGAAGGCGTGTACAGCTTCGAGAGCATCAACGAAGCGGTGGCCGAGCCGGTGGTGTACATGATGGATCGCTATGTCGTGGGCGGCTTCTACCGCGTGCATACCAGCCGCGGCAAGGATGAAAATCTGAATGCGCCGGGCATGCATTTCGTGCCGCTCGCCTTCGAAGCGCCATGCTCCTTGCCAGATTGCAGCGGGCGTCCGGATGCGCCGCCGAATCGTTTTTATACCTATGGCGTGGTGGCGCGCTTGGCCTTGCTGGCCGCTTCGATTGAGCTGGCGCGTACTGATCCGTTTAATCTTGAGGTTGCGGCCTAAGCAATAGCCATGCGCCTCGCCATCATTCTCGATCCGATCGAGCACATCAAAACCTACAAGGATTCGACCTTCGCCATCATGCGCGAGGCGGCGACGCGCGGACACACGCTGTTCGTGATGGAGCAGCAAGACGTATGGCTGCAGAACGGGAGCGTGGTGTCGAGCGCCCGCAAGCTCGATTTGGTGGACGACGCGTTGCGCTGGTATTCGCTGGAAGAACCGGTCGTCATGCCGCTCACCGAGTTCGATGCGGTACTGATGCGCAAGGACCCGCCATTCGATATGGAGTATGTGTTCAGCACCTATCTGCTGGAGCTGGCCGAGGCGCAAGGCGCGCATATTCTCAATCGGCCCGCATCGATTCGCGATTACAACGAGAAGCTGTCCATCGCTAAATTTCCGCAATTCATGGCGCCCACGCTGGTGACGCGTGATCGGGCGCGGATTCGCGCCTTCCTCGCCGAGCAGGGCGATATCGTGGTGAAGCCGCTGGATGCGATGGGTGGGGCGAGCGTATTCCGATTAGTCGAGTCTGACCCCAATTTGAATGTGATTTTGGAGACCATGACCGAGTGGGATACGCGCACGATCATGGCGCAGCGTTTTATTCCGCAGATCGAACAGGGCGATAAGCGCATTTTGATTATCGATGGTGAAGCCGTGCCCTATGCCTTGGCGCGCATCCCCAAAGCAGGCGAGACGCGCGGCAATCTCGCCGCCGGCGGCAAGGGCGTGGCGCAGCCGCTGTCGGCGCGCGATAAAGAAATTTCCGCTACGCTGGGCCCGGTGCTGAAAGCGGCTGGATTGTTCTTAGTCGGTTTGGACGTGATTGGCGATTATCTGACCGAGATCAACGTCACTAGCCCGACCGGCATGCAAGAAATTAGCGCGCAGACGGGGGTCAATGTGGCGGGTCTGTTTGTCGATGCGCTGGAAAGAAATGCTTAACCGTACCTTTGCGCGGTTCGCTTTATTGCTTTTTTTGCTCGCCCTCAATGGTTGCGGCAAAGAACCGCTCTACCAGCAAGAATCCTTCGTCTTCGGCACTCAAGTTGAAGTCAGTATTTACGGCGAGACCGATGCCAAAGCGCGCGCTGCGGTGGCTGCGGTGTTGCAGGAATTCGATCGTCTGCACCGCGAGTTCCATGCCTGGAAGCCGGGCCCGCTCATGGCGCTCAATGCCGCAATTGCCCGGGGTGAGCGACATCAGGTATCGGCGGAATTGGCCGCTGCAATTCGCGATGCGACCCAGCTATCCGAAGCCTCCGACGGCTTATTCAATCCCGCGATCGGCCAATTGATTGCCTTGTGGGGTTTCCAGAACGACGAATTCAAACCGCTGCAGCCTGATCCAGAAAAAATCGCCGCACTGGTGCGCGCGCAGCCGCGCATGCGTGATCTGACAGTGGATGTGGACAACTTTGTCTCAAGTAAAAATCCAACGGTGCAACTTGATTTCGGCGGTTACGCCAAGGGGCTGGCGCTGGATAATGCAGTGCGGATTCTGCGCGCGCAAGGTGTTGCGCATGCGCTGGTGAATATTGGCGGCAACATCATCGCCTTAGGCAAACATGGTGCGCGTCCCTGGCATGTGGGCGTGAAGCATCCGCGCACCCCCAGCGCGCTGATCGAACTCGACTTGAACGATGGCGAGGCGATTGGTACGTCGGGCGACTACCAGCGCTATTTTGAACTTAACGGCCAGCGTTATTGCCATATCATCGACCCGCGCACCGGCTATCCGGCGACCCACACGCAATCGCTGACTGTACTGGCCGCGCCCGGCCCCCGCGCCGGTGTGCTGTCGGATGCGGCTTCAAAACCCGGTTTTATAGCCGATATAAGAGAGTGGGAAGCAGCATTAAAACGACTCGGTATTGAAGCCGCAATACGTGTGGATGAAAGCGGTAAAATAGCCATGTCAGAAGCAATGGCCCGACGCGCCAAACGGGTGCGCGATTAAAAATAGACCCGGCCTTGGAACAGAAAGAAAGCAGGTGGTTAAATGATTGGGATATTGATCATCGCCCACGGTAGCTTGGGCGAAAGCTTGATGCACTGCGCCAACCATGTATTTGGGGGGCATCCGCCCCATGTGGCGTCAATGGGCGTGGCGCTGCACGACGAGCCGGCCACGATTATGCCGCAGGTGAAGGCGCTAATTAAAGAGCTAGACCAGGGCGAGGGTGTGCTGGTGCTTTCCGATATGTACGGCGCGACACCATGCAATGTGTGTTGCCGCTTGCTGGAGCCGGGGCGGGTAGATGTCGTGGCGGGGGTAAATCTGCCCATGTTGGTGCGCGTGCTCACTTACCGCAATGAGCCGCTGTCGGTGCTGGTGGAAAAAGCCATCAGCGGCGGTCGCGAAGGGGTAATCGAAGTTTCCAAGGAAGCATGCCGTGTTGCAACAGGACGTTGAAATCATCAATAAGCTAGGCTTGCACGCGCGTGCCTCAGCCAAGCTCTCGCAAGTTGCCAACCAATTCAAAAGCGACGTGCATTTGCAACGCAATGGCAATAAGGTCAACGCCAAGAGCATCATGGGCGTGATGATGCTCGCCGCCGCCAAAGGCAGTGCGATCGGCATCGAGAACAGCGGCCCCGACGAATCGGAAGCCATGCATGCGCTGCTCGATTTGATCCAATACAAATTCGGCGAGTGCGAATGAGCTTCACCATGCATGGTGT
>JAUXTZ010000177.1 GCA_030681095.1 Burkholderiales bacterium | reverse complement strand
CGCGTTGGCGCTGCTCTTCCAGCAGCGCACGCTCCTCCGGCACCAAACTGGGCATGGCCAGCAATTGCGTGCGGGCGGCGCCGAAACGCCGCCCCAGATCGGTAAAATGCAGCATCAATTCATCGCGCGCAAAGGGATCTTTCTCCAGCACGATCCTTCCCAGCAAAGTTGCGCGGTCACGCACAACCAAGCGCATCTCGCGGCCCAGCTTGTTATGCTGGCTATGCCCGGATACGACCTTATCCAGATCCAGCGACAAACGCTCGAGGCCAAACATACCCAAGCCGACGACAAGTATTATCAACACCAGCATGGCCAGAAAACCCAGCGTGAGCGCCCTGAGCTGAAACTTGTTTTGCTTCGTTTCCATGTCGCCCTAGGCCGAAGTCGCTGGCGTGGCCTCGTCTTGCGGCGGCGAATGTTTTATGGGTAGCCAAACGCGGAATGTAGTGCCTTTTCCCAGCTCGCTATCCACCTCGATGCGTCCATTGTGCTTATTGATAATGCCCAGAGAGAGAGAAAGGCCCAAGCCGGTCCCCGTTCCCACCGGCTTGGTGGTGAAAAAAGGATCGAAAATCCGCTGCACGATCTCCGGCGGAATGCCTTTGCCGTTATCGGCGACTTCCACCCACACCATCTCGCCATCCGTCCCGGTACGCAGCGTGAGGATGCCCTTTTCCCCAATGGCATGCCCGGCATTGACCATCATGTTCATGAATACCTGATTCAATTGGGACGGCAAGCACTCGATATCCGGAAGCTTGGCGTATTCTTTCTTCACTTCGCATTTGTACTTGAGCTCGTTCCAGACGATGTTGAGCGTGCTGTCCAAGCCATGCTGCATACTCGCTTCCTGCCATTCATCCCCGGCGTCAGCGTGGGAAAAATCCTTGAGATCCTGCACGATTTTTTTCACACGGCTGATGCCTTCCTTGCTCTCGCTCATCAGCGCCGCCGTATCCTCGCGCAAGAACGCTAGATCCAGGCGTTTCTTGATGGCTTGAATATTGTCCAACACAGCCTGATCGCCAAGGTGAGATTCGGCTTGTTCATAGGCATCTACTAATTGAAATATATCCGTCAGGTATTTCTCCAGCGCGCCCAGATTGGAATTGACATAGCCGATCGGGTTGTTGATCTCATGCGCCACCCCCGCCGCCAATTGGCCGATAGACGCCATCTTCTCCGACTGCACCAATTGCGCCTGCGTATCTTCCAGCTTGCGGTTCAGTTCATATAGATTGTGAATGCGCGCTTCCTGCTCGGTGTGCAGGCGCATGTTCTCGATCACGATGGTGACCAGGTTGACCATGACCTTGCCGGATTCCTCATCCTGCGGGGTGAAAACCGCTTGGCCCGCATCCCGGTTGACGCACAGCACACCGAGCAATCGCGTGTCATGCTTGAGCGGCCAGCAGATGGCCGAGGACGGCGGTGCTTTGCGCTCGCCGCTATCCATGGCGCCATGGCGCTTGCCCGCATCCACGCCATCGAGCAGCAGCGACTCGCCCGATTGCGCCACGCGTCCGATAATGCCTTCGCCGAATTTGCGCTTTGATCCGAGCACGTGTTCCGGAATGCTGATCCCCGCCACCACGATCAGCGTATCGGTCTCGCCCTCGCGCAAGGAAAGCGAGCCGCTCACCGCCTCCATTCCCTGCACGATGTGCGTCATGATCTGCTGCTGCACCTTGCGCGGGTTATCGCGCAACTCAGCCGATTGCCCCATGCGGTACAGATCGTAAATCCAAGACAGCTTGGACATGTTTTCGAATGCCATATTCAGTGCACCTCGCTCAGTAGATCCATGGCGCTTTGCGCTTGTATATCGATCGCTTCGAGCACACCAACCAACTCCGGCTCAGTGAAATGCAAAGCCGCCCAGCTGGTCGGGTCGAGCGGCGGCACAAAACTGCCTTCAATGTCGCCGATATCGAGCGTAACTGCGAGAACATTAGCCACATGCACCACGCGCACCAGCGGGGACGTCTCTGTGTTGAGATCATGATGGCCGCGGATTGCTTCCTGAATCGCCGACGGGAACTTCCACTGCGCGGCCAATGCCGCGCCTAAATCATTGTGGGTAAAGCCCAGGGTAGCCAATTCTGCTTCCGTGACTGCGCAATCCTGTGCATGTACGCGATCGAGCACGGCGCGATATTCTTCTTCCAAGCAACACCCCAAAACGGCAATCCCGATGTCGTGCAGCATACCGGCAAGAAATGCTGTCTCCGGGTTCACCCGCGCGCGCGGCGCCAGGTAGCGTGACGCGGCCGCGACGCCGAGCGAGTGTTGCCAAAAACCGAGATAGTTGAATGTGCCACCATCACGTTTGGGAAAGCGATCAATAATCGCCGCCGCCATCACCAAGGTGCGCGTCGTGGGCAGCCCAATCAAAGTCACCGCTTGACTCAAGGAAGAGACGCGGCCCGACAAACCATAAAACGCCGAGTTTGCTACGCGAAGCAACCGCGCTGTCGCGCCCTGGTCACGCGCGAGCAAGGTGGCCAGGCGGCTGATATCGGCCTCCGGCTTATTCATCTCTTCCAGCGCCTGGGTCAGTACGGCCGATATCGACGGCAAACGCGCCGCCCGTTCCAATGCCTGCGCCATGCTTAGCATGTCCCCTGCCCTCCGCTCCGGTATTGCTCCAGCGCCCGGCGCAGGGCGGCGCGTATCGGATCCCCTTCCGCTTTGCGGAAGAGAAACGCAATGCGTTCGGCTTGGGCTGCCGCATCGGCAGCCGCATTTTTCTGTGAGCGCACCGTCAAACGCTCGATTCCGCGTTTGCGCAGCCCCTCAATCAGGCTCTCGGTTAACACCATGCCGGTAGCGGCCAAGGTTTGGCCCGTCGCATTCGCCACATCCTGTGCCAGCACCATGCCGACTTGTGCGGCGGCGAGGTCAAGTTCCATGGTTTTACTCATCACAAAAAACCTTCACTGAAACGCGGCGTACATGCGTAGGGGTCGGGCATGCCCGACCCGCTATTGGGTTCGGGCGAGGCATGCCTCGCCCCTACGGGATTCATCATTTAGTGCGCTCCCGCTGGAATCATCACCAGCACATAACCCCGGCCTTCCGAAGCCAGGCCAATCTGGCTGCCTATGATTTCCCATTGACCTTGCCCAGCGCCGGCCTCCATCACCCCGCGTGTTTCTTGACCGGTACGCCCCACCTGCTCCAAACAATCCAGCATCTCTCGTGGTAGACGCGCGCTGGCGAATGCCCCGACCAGCGGCAGCGGCGATAGGGTTTCCAACACGCCAACTGCGACCCGGTTAGCGACCGCCACCAAGCCTTCGTCGCCCACGCCCAGCACGCCGAGCGGCAGCGCATCCAATACTTCGTGCGCCACATTCAATACGGTGACCTGCTGTGCGGATTCGAGCGAGGTTTCTTCCACGCGCTGCTCCAATCCCTGATTGGTTGCGGCAAGCCGCGCATTGGCCTCGGTCAATTCGCGTTTTAAGCGCTCGTTTTCATAAGCCAGTTCAAAATGCTCGAATGCCTGGCGCACGTTGTCCCGCAGCAGTTCGTCCTCCCAGGGTTTGGTGAGGAATTTGTAAATCGCGCCGCGGTTGATGGCGTCGGTCACCGACGCGAGATCGGTGTAACCAGAAAGCATGATGCGCACCGTGTCGGGATAAAGGGATGCCACTTGGTTTAAGAATTCCGAGCCGGACATCTCGGGCATGCGCTGGTCGGAGAGAATCACGCCCACCTTGTTTTTCGCGAGCAACGCCAAGCCCTCGCTGCCGCCGTTGGCGGTGAGAATCTGATAACCGTCGCGCCGGAACAAGCGGCCCAGCGACGACAAAATGTTCTGCTCATCATCCACCAAGAGTAAGGTGCGTTCCATTTAAGACTCCAATACGGCGCAGCGCCGATCCGTGCGGATCATCGATTCGATCTCCTGCGCGCTCACCGGGCGACTGAACAGATAACCTTGCATTTCGTCGCAACCCGCATGGCGCAGATAATTAAGCTGCGCTTCAGTCTCCACGCCTTCGGCGATCACGCTCATCTTGAGGCTGTGCCCGAGGGATATAACCGCCGCCACGATGGCGGCGTCATCCGGGTTGCACTCCAGGTCGCGCACAAAGGATTGATCGATCTTCAAGGTACTTATCGGAAAGCGCTTGAGATAACTTAAGCTCGAATAGCCGGTGCCGAAATCGTCGATGGACAGCTTAAGCCCCATTTCATGCAAATGCTTGAGCGTAACGATGGTTTTTTCCACGTCACGCATGATCAGGCTTTCGGTGAGTTCAAGCTCCAGATCCTGGCAGGCCGGGTCGATGGCGCTTTCGGTCAAAATGCCCGCCACCATGCCCACCAGATCCGGCTGCTGGAATTGCAAGGCGGACAGATTCACGGCCATCCGGATCGACGTCATGCCGGCATCCA
>JAUXTZ010000173.1 GCA_030681095.1 Burkholderiales bacterium | reverse complement strand
CGTTCATTATCGGCACCCTGCAGCGAGAGTTCAATGACAAAGGCCCCGCGCTCTTGCTCGCACTCGATCTGCCGCGCGGTCATTATGTACTCGGCAAGACCTTGGGTATGGCCGGCGTGGCAAGCCTGATCGGCCTGGCCTGCGCCCTGCCGCTGGTGCTACTCGCTCCGGGTGCTGCTTGGCTCACATGGGCCGCATCGTTGCTGCTGGAAGCCTGGATCATCGCGGCGGTCAGCGTATTCTGCGGCATCAGCTTGCGCGGCGTCGCAGCCGGTTTGGCCCTGACCCTCGGCTTTTATCTACTCGCCAAAAGTCTCGCTACCTTGCAACTCATCAGTCACGCGAGCTTGGAGGCGGCATCGGACTCGCATCGCTACATGACCCAAATGCTGGATACCCTGGCGCTGTTGCTGCCGCGCTTAGACGAATTCGCGCAAACAAGTTGGTTGGTGAATGGCATGAGCGGCGCACTCGGCCCGCTGGCGCTGCAAGCGTTGATTTTCAGCGCGCTGGTGACTGCGGCGGCGATGTTTGATATGTATCGCAAAAATCTTTAACGCAAAACCCTTGTCACCACGGAGGACACAGAGTACACGGAGTAAAAGCAAAACCAGGCATTCATATTAAGAACGATTTTGACTTTCCTCCGTGTACTCTGTGTCCTCCGTGGTGAAAGATTTTCATCTGAATATGCCCGAACGCTCACTCCAAGCCGTACCGCGCACCGTCCTAACCATCGGCGCATTCCTGCTCGCGCTGCAAATCGGCTTGCGCGCCATGCAGCCCGTGCCCACCGCGCGCGCGGAAGATTTACCGCTACCGCCCAGCGCCACGGCGGCACGGCTCGCCAGTCTGGGCGAGCCGATCGCGTTGGCCGGCCTGATGGCGCTGCGCTTGCAAGCCTTCGATAACCAGCCCGGCATCAGCATTCCCTTCGCCGCGCTGGATTATGCAAAGCTCAGTGGCTGGCTCGAGCGCATCCTCGACTTGGATCCGCGCACGAATTATCCGCTGCTGATGGCGAGCCACCTCTACGCTCAAGTGCCCGATCCGGCCCGGCAACGCCTGATGCTCGACTTCACTTACCGCCAATTTTTGCTTGATCCCGAGCGGCGCTGGCGCTATCTCGCCCATGCCGCGCTTATCGCCAAGCATCGGTTGCATGACCTGCCGCTGGCGCTCAGCTATGCCCGCGCCATCCAAGACAATGCGCGCGGCACGGCCCTGCATTGGGCGAGCCAGATGCCGATTTTTATTCTGGAAGACATGGGTGAGCTGGAAGCGGCCAAAATCGAGCTTGGCGCGCTGCTCGCCAGTGACAGTATTAGTGACCCGCAGGAAAAACGTTTTTTAACCCAGCGCTATGCGGAATTAGAAGCCAGGCTGCTGAAAATTCGGCAGGGTCGTTGATAATTCGTCTGCCTTACGCCACCACCCACTTTGCAAAATACGCAATACATTGTTTTTAATAAAAATACTTAAAACCCTCCCATCAACAAAATTTGGCACTATTTTTGCATTTGACAAGGCATCTTTATAACCCCTAAAAAAAGAGGGTCGTGAAATGCGTAAACAGCAGCAAGGTTTTACCCTAATCGAAATCGCCATCGTGCTCGTGATCATCGGCCTTCTACTGGGCGGCGTGCTGAAGGGGCAAGAGCTGATTCAGAATGCGCGGGTGCGCAACGTCATCACGCAGCAAGATGGCGTCAAAGCCGCATTCTTTGGTTTTCAAGACCGCTATCGTGGAATTGCGGGCGATTATTTACTAGCGAGCGCCACGGCTAATATCCCTGGGGCGGGCGGCACTTGTGGCGGCAATGGCAACGGCCTGATCGACGCGGTATCCGGTGGCGTTGCAGAGTCCATTTGTGCTTGGTATCACCTTAGCCGCGCCGGCTTTATTTCGGGAAATTTCAACGGTGTGGGCGCCACTGCGGGCGCTGCTGATGCGAATACGAACAACTCCCCAGCCAACCCCTTTGGCGGTTTGATGCAAATTGTTTGGGATGCAATTTATTCCCCTGTTGCTGGCGCCACTGCCGTACATAACATCAAAACGGGTTCCAATATCCCCGCCACCTTGCTTGCCGAGATCGACCGAAAAATAGACGACGGGCTACCCAATACTGGGAACTTCCGCTTTAGTACTTGGGGTGGCGCCGATGCCACAATTTGCACTCCCGCAGCGGTATGGGCGATAACGTCTACCGCTGCACAGTGCGGCGGCGCCTCGCTGTTCTAATCCCCTCTTAACCTCAGCTCGGCCGCCGCCAGCGCCGCTGGCCGGCCGAGCAACACCACCGTATCCCCTTCTTGCAAGCGCGTATCCGGCGTCGGATCCACGCCGCGAATATTGCCCCGACGCACCGCCGAAACCGACACGCCCAGATTCGCAAGCTCCAACTCAGCCAAGGTTTTCCCCAGCGCCGCCGCGTGTTGCGTCAAGGTCACAGTGTATAAGCGCGGCTCGACATGATCGGAAAAGGCTTCCTCCGGCTCATCGGTTGCGCCGTGGAAAAAGCCTTTCAGCAATTGATAACGATTCTCGCGCACTTCGCGCACCGAACGCAGCACGCGCGCCAGGGGTACGCCGAGCAAGATCAAGGCGTGCGAGGCGAGCATCAGGCTGCCTTCCAGTACTTCCGGCACGACTTCCGCAGCGCCGGCTTTGAGCAGCTTGTCGAGTTCCGCATCGTCCACGGTGCGCACGATGACGGGCACTTGCGGATTAACCGCTTGCACCGCCGAGAGCACACGCAGTGCCGAGGGCACATCGGCATAGGTCACCACCACCGCGCGCGCGCGGGAAATGCCGGCCGCTTGCAAGACTTCGCGTCGCGCGGCATCGCCATACACCACGCTATCGCCCGCCGCCGCCGCCAGCTTGACCCGTGCCGGATCGAGATCGAGCGCAATGAAGGAAATGTGCTCGCGCTCCAGAAAGCGCGCCAGGTTTTGCCCGCTGCGGCCATAGCCGCACACCACGACGTGGCCTTGCACGGCAAAAGATTTGACTGCGATCTCATGCAACTTGGCGGCCTGGCTCATCCATTCGCCCACGACCAATTTTTTCACGATCGCTTCGCGGTAATGAATAATTAGGGGGGTTAAGGCCATGGACAGCACCATGGCGCCAAGTAC
>JAUXTZ010000150.1 GCA_030681095.1 Burkholderiales bacterium | reverse complement strand
GGAACAGCGCGTAGCCATCCTCGAGGAGGCAGAAGCAGACATCGGAGACGCAACACGATACTACCCATCAAATAGCGAGATAGACACTCTTGCAGCCAAGCTCCAGATGGCACTCCAGCAGATACCACAAGCAAAGCAGTTGCTTGAAAGAAGCATACGACTTGATGGGGCAAATACAAGAGCACGCATACTGCGTGCAAAGATTCACTTAGCCGAAGGGGAAATCCAGGAGGCGTTCGATCTTGCCGAGAAGGGGCTGGTATATTCATCAAACTCGTTTGGGTTGGCACGACTGCGGCTAGAGTGTGCGAGAAAACTCGATTTTGATTGGAGAACGAATCGTCAAATCTTCCAGGATTATTTGCAAATTGCTGAAAACGATGTGCCCGTGCGCGTGGAGTTCATTTGCCGGCTGATGGAGGAATCCGACCTCAAATCCGCAAAACGACAGCTCGATATTTTGCGAAGATGCGATGCTTCGTACCCAACAAAAATAAAGTGCGTTCAGCAGATACAGAAGAATGGTAAGTCATTGGTCATGGAAGGCAGTTATCATTCAGTTCGTTTCGGACGCGGATATGTGCACGTCGACGGTTTTCCAGAGCATATGGGAGCTTATCTCGATCTAAAATTACTTCCGCGAGGAGCTACGCTTGGGGATGGGCGTCGCGTGACGGTGGAACTGGCTGTGAATGGCTTCGGCCTGAGAGTGAGCAAACTCATTCACGCAGCCTAGGTTGAGCTTATGAAACTGCATGGACTTACCTCAAGACTGTTGCGCTATCCGAGTGGTTGCGAAAAAGAAAGTAAGCCAGTTGCCTCCAAAGATCGCCTGTGGCCGAACCGGCTAGGTCACCGGTTGAGTAGGGAAAAATGGGCGCTTACGACGAGCCGACTCCGCGCCCTTTACCTTCGTTGAACGACCGCTTCTTGTCGCCCTGACCGGCTGGATTGGGTCGGTGACTGCCGATCACTGCCTGAATATATCCGTCAGCTCACAGTACTAAGCAGCAGGTCATAGTTTTTTCGCAGAGGGTGCGTTCAGCAGCGGCAGAGCGGCCATACATTCCTGCACTCTAGGTCGCACTGTTCGACCAGAAGAAGACGGTCGAGCGTTTTCTTCATAGCACTCACTCAATTTCGTTATTGCTCGGCTGAGGCCAGTCTGCCCCTGCCGCCAGCGAATCGGACTCCATAAGTGTCATGCATGGTTTAGGGCTATAGCCGCCACAACACACCGCTGCCAACGATCCGTACTATCATTACAAATAAGAACACATTCTTCTCTTAACCCAATTCAGAAATCCACAGGCCATGCCAAACGACGCACAGTGGCAGCTTGACATCCGGCCAGCCGGCCCAGCCAACGAAGACCGCTTAGAAATCATCCTTGGCGGACGCTGGTGCATCGACGCTAGCCTGCCGGCGTCCGACGTTCTGCTCGAAGCGCTTGACGGCCGGATTCGCCGCCTGCGTTTCGATGCGGCCGGCCTGACCGATTGGGATTCCGGCCTGCTGACCTTTCTCGGCAGCGTGCTGAAGATATGTGCGCAACGGGACATCACGGCCGATACCAGCGGGCTGCCGACGGGAGCGCAGCGCCTGCTGGCGATGGCGCTCGCCATTCCCGAACAGAAAGTCGCCGGGCGCGACAAGGGCCCGCAGGATATGTTTTCCCAGGTCGGCACGGCCGCCATCGAGTTCTTCCGCGATGGCCCGCAGATGCTGCACTTCCTCGGCGAGATCACTCAATCGATGCTGCGGCTGCTCACCGGCCGCGCCCGCTTCCGTCCGCGTGACCTCTGGCTGGAGATCGAGGAAGTTGGGCCGCGCGCGCTGCCGATCGTTTCTGTGATCAGCTTCCTGGTCGGCCTCATCCTCGCCTACCTGGGCGCCGACCAGTTGCGCCTGGTCGGCGCTCAGGTTTTCATCGCCGATCTGGTGGCGATCGGGATGGTGCGCGAAGTCGGCGCGTTGATGACCGGCATCATCATCGCCGGTCGCACCGGTGCGGCCTTCGCCGCCCAGCTTGGCACCATGCAGGTCAACGAGGAGATCGACGCCTACAAGACGCTGGGCATCCCGGCGGTGGATTTTCTGGTGCTCCCACGCATGTTGGCGCTGATGCTGATGGTGCCGCTGCTGACGCTGTATTCCGGCTTCATCGGCATGCTCGCCGGGCTGCTGGTCTCCGTGACCATCTTCGATATCGGCATGTTCGAGTACTATACGGAGACATTGCGTGCGCTCGAACTCAAGCATTTTCTCGTCGGCCTCTCTAAAGGCACCGTCTACGGCGCGATGATCGCCTTCGCCGGCTGCCTGCGCGGCATACAGTGTGGGCGCAGTGCCGAGGCGGTCGGCCGCGCGGCGACGTCGGCGGTGGTCACCGCCATCCTGCTGATCACCATCGCGGCGTCGATCATGACTATCGTTTATTACCAGCTCGACATCTGAACCATGACCGATTCTTCCGTCACGCCCCACATCGAGGTCCGCGAGTTGAGCATCGGCTATGGTGATTTCGTCGTCCAGCACGACCTCGGCTTCGTCGTGAATAAGGGCGACATCTTCGTCATCATGGGTGGCAACGGCTGCGGCAAGACCACGCTGATGCGTGCCTTGGTCGGCCTGCAGCGCCCGTTGCAGGGCGCCGTGCTGTATAGCGGCGAGAACTTCTGGGAAGCGCCCGAGGAAGATCGCCAGCGGCTCAAGCAACGGCTCGGCGTCCTGTTCCAGAGCGGTGCGCTGTGGAGTTCGCTCACCCTGGCCGACAACGTCGCGCTGCCGATTGTCGAATACACCAGCCTGACGCAAGCCCGTATCGACGAGATCGTTTCCTTCAAGTTGGCGCTGGTCGGCCTCGCTGGCTTCGAGGATTTCTACCCATCCGAGCTCAGCGGTGGCATGAAGAAGCGTGCCAGTCTGGCGCGGGCGATGGCGCTCGACCCGGACATCCTGGTCATCGACGAACCCTCCTCCGGCCTCGACCCGCTCACGGCGAGGCGGCTCGACGAGCTGATCGTCGAGTTGCGCGACAGCCTCGGCACCACGGTCGTGGTGGTGACGCACGAGCTAGCCAGCATTCTTTCAATCGGCAATAATTCGATCTACCTCGATGCGGAAACCCACACCATGATTCCCACCGGCCATCCGCAAGACGCGCTCAAGTCGGGCCATCCCAAGGTACGTCATTTCCTCACGCGGGGTGCAGCATGAGCAAACAAGCCAACCCTACGCTGATCGGCGCTTTCGTCCTCGGGGCGGTCGCGCTGGCGGTCATCACCACTCTGCTCTTGGCCGGCGGCTCTTGGTTCGGCGAGCGGCGGCAGCATGTGCTGTACTTTGAAGGCGCCGCGCAAGGCCTGCAGGTCGGCGCGCCCGTGGTCTTTCTCGGCGTTAAGGTGGGCACCGTTAAGCAAATCCAACTCGGCCTCGACGAAAAAAGCCGCCGCTTCCTCGTGTCGGTGATGATCGAAATCGAACCGCATGTCGTGCGCACGCGCGGCGTCGAATCCGTCGATCTGCGCGACCGCGCCACCGTGCGCAAATTGGTTGAACGCGGCCTGCGCGGCCGGCTGCGCATGCAGAGCCTGCTGACCGGACAACTCTACGTCGATCTCGATTTTCACCCGGACAAACCGCCGCGCTACGCCGCCCTCGACCCCGGTCTCAGCGAAATCCCTACCATCCGCACCACCGTGGAGGAGTTGACGACCAAGCTCGAAGGTTTTGCCATGGACAAATTCATGGCCGATGTCGCGTCGATTAGCAGCGCCATCAACAAGCTTATGTCGGATCCGGCCACCCAGGAATTGCCGAAACGGCTCAACGCTACGCTGCGCCAGCTCGAGTCGCTGGCCACCCGCCTCGATGCCCAGAGCAAGCCCATCTTCAAGGAGGTGAGCCAAGACCTGGTCGAGATGCGCAAGGCGATGGAAGGAGCACAGGTGGCGATGGCCAAGGTTGAAACGGCGGCGGATCGAGTGGCTAATCTGGCCAGTCCCGATTCGAAAATGGTCAGCAACATGACGCGGGCCAGCGATGAGCTGGCGAAAGCCGCAACCTCACTGCACAAGCTGACCGCACAAAATTCTCCGACGGTTCAGAACATGAATGCCGCGCTGAAAGAAATTTCGCGTGCGGCAGATGCCCTACGCATTCTGGCCGAAATGCTCGAACAGCAGCCGGATGCGATTTATCGTGGCAAGAACAAGAAAAAAGTTGAGTGGTGAAGAAATCGCCATGAAACAGCTTGGCCACGGCCCACGTTGCGACCTATAGCGCGCTCAATTCTGGAGCACGCTTTGATTTTCTGTTCCATTCTGGTGCGAGATGCAATGCAACAGTGCATGCAATCAGTAGCGTTTGATCTATCTGCGTGCATAAAGCACTGATTAATTGCGTAAAGCGGCGACACGCACAAAGCTGGCACGTCTCCTGCAATAGCATTCCTGACGATTGTTTTAATTTTTAGGAGTTGTTGCATGAATAAGGAATTTTGGAAGGCGGGCCATCCGCCGACTTTGTTTGCCGCATTTTTTTATTTCGATCTGGCTTTCATGGTGTGGGTCATGCTTGGCCCGCTTGGGGTGCAGATCGCGCAAGATTTGCAGCTCACGTCGGCGCAAAAAGGGCTGATGGTGGCAACACCGATTTTAGCCGGTGCGCTGCTGCGTATTGTGATGGGTGTGCTAGTCGATCACCTTAAACCCAAGCTCGCCGGTACGATTGGACAAGTGATCGTGCTTGCCGCGCTGGGCTTTGCCTGGTATTTCGGGGTTCATAGCTATGAGCAGGTGTTGTTGCTTGGGGGCTTCCTGGGCTTCGCCGGCGCGGCGTTCGCGGTGGCGCTGCCCTTGGCTTCACGCTGGTATCCGCCCGAGCATCAGGGCACCGCACTCGGTATTGCCGGCGCGGGTAATTCGGGTACGGTGCTGGCGGCCCTGTTCGCACCCACCTTGGCCATGTGGTATGGCTGGCAAAATGTATTTGGGCTCGCCATGATTCCTTTGGGCCTCGCGTTCGTGGTGTATCTGGTTTTCGCCAAGGATGCACCGGAATGCCCACCCGCTAAATCACTGCATCAATACCTGGCCGTGTTGAAGGATAAAGATGCCTGGTGGTTTATGTTTTTTTACAGCGTCACCTTCGGCGGTTTCGTCGGCTTGGCTTCGTCGCTCACCATTTATTTTAATACGCAGTACGGCTTGAGCCCGGTCATCGCCGGCTACTTCACCGCCGCCTGCGTCTTCGCGGGCTCGCTGGTGCGGCCCATCGGTGGCACGGTGGCGGATCGCATCGGCGGCATTCGCACCTTGCTCGTGATGTACACCTTGGCCGCGATTTTTCTATTCATCGTGAGCTTCGGTTTCTCGCAGGCGTGGATGGCGTTGACGGTATTTGTTGCCGCGATGTTGGCGCTTGGCATGGGCAATGGCGCGGTATTCCAACTCGTACCGCAGCGCTTCCGCAAAGAAATCGGCGTGATGACCGGACTGGTCGGCATGGCGGGCGGCGTGGGTGGGTTTTATCTCGCGTCGAGCCTGGGCTACGCCAAGCAACTCACCGGCAGCTATCAAATCGGGTTCATCATCTTCGCTGGGCTCGCGGTGCTGGCACTGGTTGGGCTGTCGAGTGTGAAAACGCGCTGGCGCACCACTTGGGGCGCGGCGCATCTGACGGCGGCAAAAATCTGATCTGAACCACGGGGATCACGGGGTACGCGGGGAAGCCATGCGAATTCCCCGTGCTCCCCGTGTGCCCCGTGGTTAGAATGCCTCTCTATGAATCTCCAAATTACCGTCGGCCAAGCCACCCACATCGGTAGCCGCGAGCAGAATGAAGACTACGCCGGTTGCGTGACGCCGGAGCCTGCACTCGCGCAGATGAAAGGCGCGCTGCTCGCCGTCGCCGATGGCGTGGGCGGGGGCGAGGCGGGGCGCGAGGCGGCGGAATTCACAGTGCGTGGTGTGCTCTCCGATTATTACGCCACGCCCGATACCTGGGAAGTGCCCTACGCGCTCGATAAGATTCTCATCGCGATCAACCGCTGGTTGCTCGCGCAAGCTAATTCACGGCGCGAATTCTCCGGCATGGCGACGACCCTAAGTGCGCTGATTTTGCGCGGCAGCCGCTACTACACCGCGCATGTGGGTGACTCGCGCATCTATCGCCTGCGCGGCGAACAGTTCACACAACTCTCTACCGATCACGTCTGGGATCGTCCCGGCATGCAGCATGTGCTGAAGCGAGCCGTGGGCTTGGATGATTTTCTGTCGGTGGATTACGCCGATGGCGAGCTGGTGGCCGGGGATGTGTTTTGCCTGCTTACCGACGGCGTGTGGGAGCCGCTGGGTGAGAAAGCCATGCACGAGCTGCTGCATCTGCACCGCGACCCGCAGCGCGCGGCCGAAGCCTTGGTGGAAAATGCGATCAAACGCGGTGGGCAAGACAATGCAACGGCGCTGGTGACGCGGGTTGAACAATTGGGCGAGGAATCGCTCAACGATTTTCTCGCCGAGGGCAAAATCCTGCCGCTGCCGCCGCGCTTGAAACCCGGCGATCGCATCGACGATTTTGAAGTGCTGGAATGCTTGCACGAGTCGCGCGCATCACGGCTATACAAAGTGCGCCAAGTGGAGACGCAGCAGGTATTGGTTTTAAAAACACTTCAGCCCTTACTGGCGGAGGATGCAGCGAGTTGCGCCGGGCTGCTGATGGAAGAGTGGCTGGCCAAGCGTGTATTGGCGCATTATTTTCCACAGGTCGTGCCGCAAGTGGCCGGTGCGCGCAGCGCGCTGTATTACGTGATGAGTTACCACGAGGGCGCGACGCTGCAACAGCGTCTGGATCAAGGCCAGCATTTTTCCGTGGCCGATGTGGCGCAGATCGGCATCCGTCTGGCGAAAGGATTGTCCGCCTTGCATCGTTTGCATGTCATTCACCGCGACATCAAACCGGCCAATCTGCATAGCGACATCGAGGGCAAGCTGCGTATTCTGGATCTGGGCGTGGCCATGAATCCTTGGACCGAAGACAGCGCGCGCGGCAATGCCGGCACCCCCAGCTTTATCGCGCCGGAGTTGTTCGCAGGTGCTGCCGCCACGGTGCAAAGCGATCTATATGCCGCCGGTGTCACGCTGTATCACTTGCTAACGCGCAAATATCCGTATGGCGAGATCGAGCCGTTCCAGCATCCACGCTTCGGTGACCCGGTACCGCCCACGCGCTATCGGCCCGATATTCCGCAATGGTTGGAAACGATTTTGCTCAAGGCGGTGGCGCGCGACCCAGCGCAGCGCTTTGAAACCACCGAGGAAATGTTGCTCGCACTCGAACACGGCGAGATGCAACCGTTGGCTGCGCTGCCGCCGACCCCGTTGATGGCGCGCAACCCGCTTGCCGTGTGGCAAACGCTGGCGCTGGCGTCATTTCTGTTCAACCTGATATTGCTCTATCTTCTGCTAGCAGGCGGGAAGTAACCATATTCCCTCTCCCCCAAACGGGGGAGAGGGGGGCGTTTAACCCTTAAACGCTTCCTTCGAATTCAGATAGTCCAACTCTTCCGCTGTGCTCACCCGGCCCAAGATCGCATTACGATGCGGGAAGCGGCCGAAGCGGCGCACGATTTCTTGGTGATGCTTGGCGAAGCGCAGATTGTTTTCCAGCCCCGCCGATTCAAATAGTGCAACAGATAAATCCTGATCCGCCAAATTCTCGCTGTGCATGAAGGGCATGTACAAGAAGGCAAGACGCGCAGGGTCGATCCGCTTGTTGTAGCCTTGGTCGATAGCATGCTGGGCGATCTCGCGGCTCTTGGCTTCGCTGGCAAAACTCTTGGCCGTGCCGCGAAACATATTCAAGGGCATTTGATCGAGAATAATCACTAAAGCCAAACAGCCATCCGGGCTGCTTAGCCAGTCATCCAACTCGCCGCGCATGGCGGATTCCCATACGGGTTCGAATTGCACTCTGATCGCCGCATCCAGTTGCGGCGTGGCGGCGAACCACTTTGAGCGCATCGCCTCTGCAAACCAGAAATCAAGAATGTCCTTGGGTGAGACCATATTCTTTAGGTCGTCAATGTATCGCCGTCTACTTAAGCCATCGCCGGAAACAAACCCTTCAACCCAGTCGCGATAAACTCAACCGCGATGGCGGCCAGAATCAGGCCCATGATGCGCGTAAAAATATTGATGCCGGTCTGGCTCACATGACGCGAAATCCACGGTACCAATTTCAACACCGCCCACAGCAGAATGCCCAC